>NZ_VDHB01000090.1:0-7818 GCF_006227735.1 Testudinibacter sp. 'clade 2' | reverse complement strand
GATTGTACTCATTTTAAACGACAACTCAAAATATAAACAAAGATCAACAGACCCTATTCTCAAAACTATTGTTGTGGCGCTGCCTCCGGCAAACCTTCTAAATCTGACGGCGATAAATCCGGGATTGCCAAGTCATAACCTTCGTCTGCCGGTGAGAAACTGTCATCCAACTGATCGTCAGGATATATCTCACCATCATCCCCCCATTGCTCATCATCTTGATTGTACTGGTCATCATCAGACATATTGTAAAATGCCGCCGCCATCACCATGCTCATCACAAATTCATTGATTTTCTCTTCCGGCACTACTTCGCCGTTGTGTTTCAAGACGCCGTTTTCCAAGATCAAATTGGCGGTGAACGCCTCTGGGGTATCAATAAATGTACCGTCAACAAGGAAGTCAGCGCTTGCGGCTTGATAAGAGTCGTCAATGGTTTGTACTTGCCCTTGATCCGTCATATCCGGGTTATTCATTTCAACCACTGTGGTGAGCAGGCTGCGCAACATCTGTTTATTGACTTCTCCACTGAGTTCAAATTTGGAAAACAGCGACAGCATATTTTCGCCAACTTGATCACTATTATTGAAGCCGATATCAAGATTCAGTTGACTGGTGCCGCCTTCATTACGCCAAGCCAGCGGTAAAAATTGTAGTTGTGGATAATTTGCCATAAGGGTTTGCAACAATTGCTTGCCTTGCTCGTCTTGCTCCGGCGTAAATTCACCGTCTGCCGGCATATTTTTCAGTAATTCAACCAAATCATTCAGCGATTTGCCGTCAAGATGTTTAATACCCAGATCAAACTGGAATTGCCCGAAATGGTTTTCATCAATCAATAATTTACCTAGCAAATTTTTAGACGAAATATCAATAAAACCGTCATTCAATTGCACTTCACTATCGATGCTGGTGTCGCTGATCTGCAATTTCAGCGGCGAATCATCGCTTTGCTCTCCCGGTTGCAGATCAAACGAAATATCGTTGACGGTCAAACGGCTGCTGCCGACCGCCAGATTTTCAAAGCCTTTTGCCTGTTGCTGCCGACTATCCATCTTGATGCCGTTAATTTGCAAGGCGGTGCTGTTGTGCGCTGTTTCAGAGGCTTGCTCCGAAAAACTAAGCTGATCCAGATTCAATTTTATATTGCCGATTGCGTTCAGATCGGTATCCGAATCAATCACGAGATCCGACATCTTAAATTCGAAGTTGTCTTCAGCCCATTGCAACGCAGCAAACCGACTGCTGGCAACCACTTTCTCATTGTAATCCAGCGTAAAATCTGTACTGAAAGGTGTTTGCTCTTTGGCTGCCTTAAACCATGTTGTTACACTCGAGTTATTCACTAATTTGGCATTGCCTGCCAATAGCACCGGTTTTAACTCTAATTTTTGCAGACGAGCCAACGGCAACGGGCCATGTTGCACCGCACTTTCAAACACCAATTCAATTGGTTGATCATGATCCTGCAAAACCAGCTTATCTACAATTTTCGAACTGAAAAATCCACGCTGATAGCTGACGTTTTCCACTTTGAGGCCATTGCCATCAACCGGTGGTAAATACTGCGTCAGTGTTTCATTCAGATCTGCGATTTTTTCGGCATATTGCTGTTCCAGATTTTTGCCGGTGTACCAAGTTCCACCCGCCCAAAGCACAGCCAACGCTGCAACGACACTGATCGCCACCACGGATTTTTTCATATCGCTTTCCTTTTTATTTTATTGAGAAAATCAGCCCAAACGGACCCTATGGCGCGCACAATAGCATAAAATTTCAGCTTAACCTATATCAAATTGCCCCCGCAGGATAAAGCGCAGAATAAAGCAAAGTACGGTCAACCCAGCGCTTCTGTCTCTCCAAAATAATCTGTCACAGCGCTCTGTTTTTCGCTACAATAACCGCACTTTCACTCTTTGCAAAAAACCGATGAATAAAGACACCATTTTCTCTGCGCCGATCGAAAAAATCGGCGATTTCACTTTTGACGAAGCCGTCGCCGATGTGTTTCCCGATATGATCCAACGCTCGGTGCCGGGCTATTCCAATATCATCACCGCGATTGGTATGCTGGCACAACGTTTTGTGCAGCCGAACAGCCATGTTTATGATCTGGGCTGCTCGCGCGGCGCGGCAACCCTGTCGGCACGGCGCAATATCAAACAGCCGAATGTGAAGCTGATTGCAGTGGACAACTCCCCGGCAATGGTCGAACGCTGTCAACGTCACATCGATGCTTATCACGGTGAAAGTGCGGTTGAGGTGGTGTGTGATGACATTCGCAATATCAAAATTGAAAATGCCTCGATGGTGATTTTGAATTTCACGCTGCAATTTTTGCCACCGGCTGACCGCACTTTGTTGCTGCAAAACATTTATCACGGTTTAACTCCCGGCGGCGTGTTGGTGCTGTCGGAGAAATTCCGTTTTGACGATCCGAGCATCAACGAACTGCAAATCGACTTACACCATGAATTCAAGCTTGCCAACGGCTACAGCGAGCTGGAGGTCAGCCAAAAACGCACCGCACTTGAGAATGTGATGCGCACTGATTCCATTCCGCAACACAAAGTGCGGTTGCGTGAAGTCGGTTTTGCCCACGTTGAATTGTGGTTTCAGTGCTTTAACTTTGGATCGATGATCGCCATCAAGCAGCAAGAAAAATAGAAAAGACAGAAATAGACAAAAGACAATAGAGAAAACCATGATCGACTTTCGCCCTTTTTATCAACAAATCGCCACCGGCAAACTGGCAAACTGGCTGGAAACATTGCCGTTGCAGCTCAGCCAATGGCAAAAAAATGCCCACGGTGAATACGCCAAATGGGCAAAAGTGATTGAATTTTTGCCCGAACTCACCGCCTCACAGATTAATTTGCAAAGTGCGGTCGCAGCAATTCCCAGCCAACCACTGTCCGCTGGCGAACAACAACGGATTATCTACCATTTAAAACAATTGATGCCGTGGCGCAAAGGTCCGTATCAGCTGCACGGCATTGATATCGACTGCGAATGGCGTTCCGATTTCAAATGGAATCGGGTGCTACCGCACTTAGCGCCGTTGCAGGATCGCACTATTTTAGACGTCGGCTGCGGCAGCGGTTATCATATGTGGCGCATGGTCGGCGAGGGCGCCAACATGGTGGTCGGGATTGATCCGACCGAGCTGTTTTTATGTCAGTTCGAAGCGGTGCGCAAACTGCTGAATAATGACCGCCGTGCACATTTAATTCCGTTGGGCATCGAACAAATGCAGCCGCTTGCCGCATTCGACAGCGTATTTTCGATGGGGGTGCTGTACCACCGTAAATCGCCGTTGGATCATTTGAGCCAGTTACGAGAGCAGCTGGTCAACGGCGGCGAATTGGTGCTGGAAACCTTAGTGATCGACGGTGATGTCAATTCTGTGCTGGTGCCGCCGGATCGCTATGCCAAAATGAAAAACGTCTATTTTATCCCGTCGGTGGCGGCGCTGATCAACTGGCTGGAAAAGTGCGGTTTCAAAAATGTGCGCTGTGTCGATGTCGAAGTCACCTCGCTGGCAGAACAGCGCAAAACCGACTGGTTGCAAAATGAATCGTTAATCGACTTCCTTGACCCGAACGATCACCGCAAAACCCTCGAAGGCCACCCCGCCCCGAAAAGAGCGGTTTTGTTGGCGAATAAATAGGTAGATTTATGAAATTAACCGCTATTGAAATGCATAAAAACGAAGGGCTTTTTCCCACATTTACAGCAGGCTGTCCGCTTGAAAATCTGCAACCCTGTGCAAAATACACCCACTGGTTTAGTTGCTCTATTCAAGGTTTTGACACCTATGTACCCGAATCTTTTATTGAAAATAATCAATTGAATCAATCTTATAACCCGACTGAACTGAATGTCAATATTGGCGATACTGTAGAATTACTTGCGATCTACTATGAATGGGCAATAGTCAAAAATAGTACGCAGCAAGTTGGTTGGCTTCCTCTTGCCAAGCTCTATGGAAAAAATGTACCGCTTTTGGGAGAGCAATATTTTTGATGTCGACAGCTATCAGGGCAATCCGATGTTGCAGCATATTGAGGTCTGATGGAATAACGTGTGCTGACCGATGACTTGCCGATGTTTATGCGCCGCATTCGTTCCAATTAATTTAGAAAAGAGAAGAAGATCAATGAGCTATTGTGATTATGTAAACCAGTTAACACCAGAACAAGACAATCTGAATAAACACTATCACGATCACCACTACGGCTACCCGATTGAAAGTGATAACGAACTGTTTGAACGCTTAGTGCTGGAAATCAACCAAGCCGGTCTAAGCTGGACACTCATGCTGAAAAAGCAGCAAAATTTCCGTCGTGCTTACTCACAATTCGACATCGCCAGCGTCGCCGCCTACAACGAAGCCGACCGAGAGCGGTTGTTAAATGATGCCGGTATTGTGCGCAACAAATTGAAAGTCAACGCTGCGATTCACAACGCACAACAAATTCTGCTGCTACAACAACAATATGGTTCATTCAAAAACTGGCTCGATCAACACCACCCACGCCCGCTTCAAGACTGGGTTAAGCTGTTCAAAAAACAATTCAAATTTGTCGGCGGTGAAATCGTCAATGAGTTTCTGATGAGCAGCGGTTATCTGCCCGGCGCTCACCAAACGGATTGCCCGATTTATGCCCAAGTGCTAGCGAGTAAACCGGCCTGGATGAAATCAAAATAAGACTTGAAGATTTAGCTAAACCTGTTATCTTTTGTGTGAATTAATCACACAAAAGGAACATCATTATGGCTCGTACCACCAGCGTTACCCTCGGCGAACCGCTCACCAATTTTATCACCCGCATGGTTGAATCCGGACGCTACGGATCAACCAGCGAAGTCATGCGCACCGCACTTCGGCTGTTAGAAGAGCAAGAAGCGGTAAATGAAACTCTTCGCCTTGCAATTTTAGCCGGTGATCAAAGTGGAGAAAGCGATCTCACTCTACATGATATTTTTAACCGCGAAAAACAATTATTAAATGTATAAACTCTCAAAACTGGCAGAGCACGATTTTGCTAAAATTACCCGTTATAGTCTGATAAATTTTGGAGCCCAAAAAGCCTCTGACTATTTATTGTCGTTAGAAAATGCACTATTAAGATTAGCCGCATCACCTCTCATCGGCAAAAAATGTACTGCTATTGATACTACATTGATGAGCTTTCCCCACCAACAACATACGATTTTCTACCGTGTACGTAAAAATGATATTTTTGTGGTTAGAATTCTCCATCAACAAATGGAGACAAAATTACACATTAGTTACAACTAAATCCGCGGTTGCCAACCCCGCCAGTCAGCGTAGAATATTGACAACACTTTCAACAAGGATTCGCTTATGTCATTGCCAACAACCCAATTTATTAAACAAATTCACCCCAACCTTTCGCTGCAACAAATCAATGAAATTCCGGTTATCGTGCTGGATCACGCCGTTGGCAAAGCGATGATCGCCTTGCAAGGCGCCCATTTGCTGAGTTGGCAACCGCACTTTGCTGCTCAGGATATTTTTTGGTTGAGTGAAATCGAGCCGTTTAAGCTGGGCGCTGCGATTCGTGGCGGTATTCCAGTGTGTTATCCGTGGTTTAAAGATAACGGCAGCCCGGCGCATGGCTATGCGCGGATTAACTTATGGCAGCTCAGCCAATGGCAAATCCGCGATGATCAAGTCGAACTGAATTTCACCCTGCATGACCGGCACAAGCTGGTTGAAGCCGAACTGAAAATGACGTTTAGTGCTGAATGTAGGCTAAGTTTCACTCACTACGGTGAGCAAGAGGCACAACTGGCGCTGCACAGCTATTTTTATGTGGGCGATATTGCCGAAACCACGCTGCACGGTTTGCCGAAAACCGCACTGAATACGTTGAATAATCAGCAGGAAAATGTGCCGTCGCCACGCCAATTCGATCAGGAAACCGATTGTATTTACTCCGCAGAAAATCCGATCAGCCAGATTGAAGATAAGGTACAGCAGCGCACGATTGAAATTGAGCATATCAATGCGTCGGATATTGTGGTGTGGAATCCATGGCACAAAAAAACCTCCAGTATGTCGCAAAACGGCTATCAAACCATGCTTTGTGTAGAAACATCACGGATTCGCCGCCGATTAGTGCAAGGCGAAAGCGTGCAAGCGATTATTCGTCTGTCCCGCTAAACTTGCGCAAGGGCGAGTTCGTCGTCCTTGCGGTTTTTTTCATGCTAAACTTCGTGATTTTGCTCACAAAACTTCATTTGTCATGATTTAGATCATCCCTTTGCATTCCACTTAATAGGTAGTAATGTTAAAATTTTCTTGTTATCTATTATCAAAAAAAGGAAATTACTATGACATTTCGTATCGAAAAAGACACTATGGGTGAAGTTCAAGTTCCGGCGGATAAATATTGGGCGGCGCAAACCGAGCGTTCACGCAACAATTTCAAAATCGGCCCTGCCGCTTCGATGCCGCATGAAATTATCGAAGCCTTTGGTTATCTGAAAAAAGCCGCGGCGTTCGCCAACACCGATTTGGGCGTGCTGCCGGTGGAAAAACGCGATTTGATCGCCCAAGCCTGCGATGAAATTCTGGCAAATAAACTGGACGATCAATTCCCGCTGGTGATCTGGCAAACCGGCTCAGGCACCCAATCGAATATGAATGTCAATGAGGTGGTGTCCAATCGGGCGCACGTGTTAAACGGCGGCAAATTGGGCGAGAAAAGCATTATTCACCCGAATGATGATGTGAATAAATCCCAATCCTCTAACGATACCTACCCTACCGCCATGCATATTGCTGCGTACAAAAAAGTGGTAGCAACTACCATCCCTTGTGTTGAACGCTTGCAAAAAACCTTTGCCGACAAAGCCGCTGCCTTTAAAGATGTGGTCAAAATCGGGCGTACTCACTTGATGGATGCGACCCCATTGACACTGGGACAAGAGTTTTCCGCTTATGCGGCACAGTTGGATTTCGGTTTGAAAGCACTGAAAAACACGCTACCGCACTTGGCGGAATTAGCGCTGGGCGGCACCGCCGTCGGTACCGGTTTGAACACACCTAAAGGCTACGATGTCAAAGTGGCAGAATATATTGCCAAATTTACCGGTTTGCCGTTCGTGACGGCTGAGAACAAATTTGAAGCGCTGGCAGCCCACGATGCGATTGTAGAAACCCACGGTGCCTTAAAACAACTGGCGGTTTCGCTCTACAAAATTGCCAACGACATTCGTTTATTGGCATCAGGACCACGTTCCGGCATCGGCGAAATTTTGATTCCTGAAAATGAGCCGGGTTCTTCAATTATGCCGGGCAAAGTCAACCCAACCCAATGCGAAGCCTTGACCATGGTGTGCGCACAAGTGCTGGGCAACGACACCACCATCTCTTTCGCTGGCACTCAAGGCCACTTCCAACTGAACGTGTTTAAGCCTGTGATGGCGGCGAACTTCCTGCAATCAGCCCAACTGCTGGCTGATGCCTGTGTCTCGTTTGACGAACACTGCGCCGTCGGTATCGAACCGAACCATCCACGCATTCAAATGCAGTTGCAAAATTCGTTGATGTTGGTAACCGCACTCAACACGCATATTGGCTACGAGAATGCGGCAAAAATCGCTAAAACTGCGCATAAAAACGGTACAACCCTGAAAGAAGAAGCGATCAATCTGGGGTTAGTGACCGCTGAGCAATTTGATCAATGGGTGCGCCCTGAAGATATGGTCGGCAGTTTGAAATAACCGTGACGAAAACCAAGCAAACGGGATCAAATGATCCCGTTACAGATTATTGACAAAGAT
>NZ_VDHB01000009.1:0-9614 GCF_006227735.1 Testudinibacter sp. 'clade 2' | reverse complement strand
TGTTTGTTTGTTTGTTTGTCATCATGATAAATCCTTAAAGTCAAAGGACAATGACTTATTTGTAAATATTTAACGAATTATTGCTGTATAAGGTAAAATTTATCACACGAAAAAGCAAATAACGCTGTTAACATTATAATTGTTATGTGATACAGATCACAATAATAAATCCTATTTCAGGGATAAAACACTATTTGAAAAAGTTCCCAATTATTTTGTATAAAAATATAAATTATCGTTATGCGGAACACTAAGCCACTATCCTTATCCTAAGCAAAAATCCTATCAACTCTCTATCATCCAACCACCAAGCTCTCCTGCATCAACCCAAACCAACCTTGCATTTTGGATTTTATTGCTTCCAAATCAATCTGTTGCTGTTGTGCCAGAAAACGCTGCCAGTAGGGATCGGCTTTGTCGCTGTCGTGGAAACCGTCTTGTCCCAGCTTGATTATCGCTTGTAATAGCTGCTCATCGTTTTGGGGTTCGGATAGAAACTCAGAATAAAGTGCGGTCGGTAACACCAGCAAATCTTGTTCGGCACGCAAGAAATCCTGTAAATACACCTGCAATTGCTCATCGGCTTGTTGCGCCGAAATCGGTCGAAAATGATAAAATTGCACTTTATTTTTCTCTAAGCCATAAAAGTGCGGTGTGGCACTGTCGGGTTGCTGAAGCTGTAATACTAAGTATTCGATCCAATATTGGATAACCTGTGTGGCTTTGACTGCGCTACTACGCCATGCCACTTTTTGCTGTTGGTATAAGCCGCTGATGTCGCCCTGCAATTGATAACGTTGTCCGTTGATCTCAAGCGCAACACGAATACTCAACGAATCGGCAGCTTGTGCCAAATAAGGCGCTATCACCGTACTGAGCGGTTGCAGCCGTTCACTCAGTTTTTGTGCGCTGATTTCGGCAAAATTCGCCCGCGGCAATTCGCCTTTCAATTCGAAACGCTGAATTTGCGCTGCCCATTGTGTTTGAGGCTGTTGCAGCAGTTGTTCGCTCAGTTGATAGCGTTCCAGCGAGTCAAGGCTGAAATTTTCGCTGTCTGCCCAATCAGTTTGATCGTTTTTAAATCTGACCCCAAGCTGTTTTTCGAAAAAATAGGCTAACGGTGATTGCACAAAGCGGATCAATTGTTCCAAGGCAATCACACTGCTGACCGCACTTTGCTCCACATCACTGAGCGGTTGCATAAATTGATTGTATTGCAAATCTGCCGATGCTTGGTTCACCAGCCACTCTTTGGCAAAAGAGCGGTTTGGGTTGCTCAGCGCAAAATTTTCCCGACTGAAAATCATCATAGGGTGTTGCTGCACCAAGTGTGAGCGCACTTTATCATGGCGCTGTTGTTCTGGGTGTTGCTGTGGATCAAATGCCGGAATCAAATCGGTTTGATCGCTCAAATAATCCAACAACTGACTGACCAGCACCGACGGCTGCAACGCCTGATTATCGGTCAAAGAACGCCCGATATAACTGATATATAGTTTTTGCTGCGCCGATAAAATCGCTTCCAAAAACAGATAGCGATCATCATCTCGCCGCACCCGATCGCCCTTTTGCGGCGCATACTGCATCAAATCAAAACTGTTCGGCTGGTGTTGGCGTGGGTAATCGCCTTCGTTCATGCCCAACAGCGCCACCACTTTGAACGGAATTGCCCGCATCGGCAGCAAAGTACAAAAGCTCAATTTGCCGTTCAAAAAGTGAAAACTGTTGTCTTCATCGCTCAATTTGGCGTCAAACAGCTCCGCAATCACACTGCTGTCTAAAGTGCGGTCGTAACCCGCATCAAGTGCGGTTTGGCAAATTTCATCAATCCGTTTCGCCAAAAACAGCAGCACCGAACGGCTTTGTTGATTGTCACAGAACAACGTCGTTAGTAGCCAATGCAACTGTTGCTGCCACTGTTCAATCGGCTGTGGTTGCTGCAACACCGACTGCCAATGTTGTAGGCAATCTAAAAAATCACCTAGTTTTCCGACAATCTGGGCGCTTAAACCATGGCTTAAATCGAATGCGACAGTGTTCTGCCAAATGCCGTCGTTTTCACGCATTGCCGTGCCCAACAACATGCGTTGCAAACCGCTTTGCCAGGCGTTGTAGTTTGGCGCTGTAGCATTTTGGTTAGCCGACAAGCCATAGCGAATGCCGTTTTGTGCCACCCAGTTTTGTAAGGTTTGCAGCTCTTTGAGATCCAACTCAAAGCGTTCGCGTACTTCCGGCACATCGAGCAGTGCCAACACCGATTCGGCGCTGAAATCGCTTTCTTTTAAACGTAACAATTGCAAATAACTGGCAATCACTATATCGCTATGGCTGTGTTTACGATCGGCAATTTCATAAGGAATAAAGCGTGGATCGTTGTATTGATATTGCGAAAATACCGCATGGATATACGGCACATATTGATCGACATCCGCCAGCATGATCACAACGTCTTTTGGGGTTAATGCAGGATCCTGTTGAAACCAGTGCAACAGTTGATCATGCAGAATTTCTACTTCGCGCATCGGGCTGTGGCAGGCGTGGATCATCAGACTTTGATCGTTCGGCGCAAGCAAAAATGGGGGATCCGGCTGTGCCGGTTGCAGATTCAAAATCGCATTTTGCAATTGTGCCAGCAGACTGTTTCCATCAGCTTCGGCATAGGCATCAATTTCATTGGCTTCACTTTGGCTGAGCAACGCCAAGAAATCACGCCCCATTTTGCCCCAAGTTGCCAATAGCGGATTGCCGGTTTGCAAATAGCCGAGCGGATCATCCTGCCAATCCGGCTGGTTCAATTGTGCTAGCTGTTTGTCATTCAGCCATTCGCCCGAGCCCACTTTTCCGTTTGTCAGACGTTTACGCAATTTGAGTTGCTGCAAAAATGCCGGATCAATAATATCGCCCCAGTAATAGCGACACGGATTATTGAAAAACAGGTGCACCTCGCAGTGTTGAGCCATCGCCTGCAACGTTTGCAGATAGACCTTCGGCAGTGCCGAAATTCCGAAAATAAACAAGCGCTGTGGCAAATGTGGCGGCTTTTGTTCACTCAAAAGCTGTAAATAGTGCTGATGCAAAGCGGCACGATGTTGGCAAGTTTGGTGATTTTGTGCTGCTTGCTGTGCTGTTTGCTGTTCAATCCGAGCATATAAGGCTCGCCACAACTGTCCTTGCCAACTGACCGCACTTTGCCACTCTGACGTCAGTTGATCATCGGCAAATGGAAGTAAAAGTGCGCTATCTGGTGGCGATCGGTTAGGTAAATGCTGCATAATCGCTTGGATAACCGCTTGATCATTATTCTGTTCCCAAGCCGTGATCCACTCAGGGCGATAAACCAAATATTGATCGAACAGATCCGCAATTTTACCACTCAGCTGATATAATTTTTCCTGTTCAGTCTGCGCTTGTCCACTCAAATATCGTTTCAGCTCAGCAAACTGCGGCAGCGACAATAGTGTTGGAATCAACGCCATCAAGTGCCACTGCATACTCTCTTTTGCAAACGCATTACGTTGCGGCACATTCGGCAAAGTGCGGTGATATTGGTGCCAAATAAAACTGGCGGGCAGCGGAAACGCAATATTGGCGGCGACACCGCACTTTTCAGCAATCTGTTGTTTCAACCACTGCGCCATGCCTTGGCTCTGCACCAGAATCTGTTCGCTCTGAAACGGATCTGACAACGGCTGTAACGCCAACAGGCGAACCAAAAGCTCTTTTTGCGTCTCTAAATGGTTGGAATAATATAAATGTAACACCGCCACGCCTCTGTTTCGATTAGATAGCGTTATTGTCAACGAGAGCGCCAGCGGTTGCAAGTGCGATTATTCAGTTTCGATATTCAACGTCAATTCTCCCGCCGGAAACCGCACTTTCACCTGTTTTGATTGACAACTCACTCGAAAAAGCAGTTGATTTTGTTCAATACTATTTTGGCAATCCAAGCCCAAACGCTGGCGGGCAAACTGATTTTGCGCCAGCAGCACCGCCTGATAGCGTTGGTAGATCAACACGCCCTCTCGTTGCTGCGCCGCCGTCCAAGCCGAAATGCCCAACACGACGCTACTGAACAGTGCCAGCGTCAGCAACACAGCAAACGGGCTTGCGCCTTTTTTATACTGAATTCCTTTATAACGGATTAACTTATAACGGATTAACTTATAACGGATTGAAATCATGCCAACTGTCACTCCGATACAACCATTGTTGATATTGCGCTGCCACGTTGTTCACCACGCTTTGATTAAATTCAATTTGATTTTGCGTCTGCTGCAAAGCGGTCTGATAGATCAGCGCACCGATAATCTTGCCTTCGCCCGACAACTTAAGCCTGCCGTTTACCAACACCACCCCATAAAAATCCTGTGCCAGCTGCCACTCGCTGTCGCCCTCGATCCACAACACTCTGTTCGCCTCATAATCCGCTGCATTTAAGGGCAAATGAACGAAATCAGATTGCTGCCAACCAGTTTGCCAATCTGGATGTAAAAAATTCAACAGGCCTTTTGCGCTCGCCTGCTGCGGTAAGGTTTTAAACAGCGTTAAACGATGACAAATGATGCTATGCTGCTGATCTTGCTGCGAATCAGTAAAATGAACACTAAAAAAATTTTCGATCTGCACCGCACTTTGCTGCCGACAAAGTGTATTGCCATCAGCAACCACACTTTGCTGCAACAAATGTTCCCGTTGTTGCAAATAGCGCAGCCGTTCGCCCAAATTCGCGCGATGTGATGCCAAGATCTGCTCGTCCAGCATCAAAAACAGCAGCAGTGCGCTGGAGAGCAACAACAGAGCGGTTAGAGTGACAACGCCTTTTTTCAGCATACTTTTCCTTTAATTTTTATGGGGAAGCCGTTTGACTGCCTTGCGCTAAGCGGTTGTTCAACGCAATCACCACCGCACTTTGATAGCGGATTTTAGGCTGTTTTTTATAACTGCCGCCAATTTCTGCCAAAACCCCTTTTCTGTTCGCCAACCACGAAAATCGCAGCAGATTGATTTGATAGGTGTCGGTATCGAGCAAATCGACCCAACCACGGGTATCACAGCCTTTTTCTGCAATATAGCCATTGCATTGTGCTTGCTCACACGCCTGAATCGTTCCGTTTTTATACATCGCACGGGTTTCAATCATCTTGCTTTTCAGGCGATAACCAAACAGCTCTTTTTGAATCTCGTTGGTTGTGTTGCGCTGTTCTGACTGGCATTGCGCTCCTTGCTGGCTGCCGACACAGCCGCTGTGATCCAAATCGTACCAAAACAGCAAGCAGCTGTTTACCGCCTCTCGATTAGCCTGTGTGATGGTCGTTGCCGTACCGTCTGTATGGTTAAATAAAGCAATGTTGGATTGTTCAAGGGTTTGCTGAATATGGTAAAAACCGCTACGAGCAATATCTTTACTCATCAAATGCAGCACTTTATGCAGCTCGTGTTGCAACTGCAACCGCAGCAATAACTCACGGTTCTGATTTGCCGCTTGGGTGAAAAACGCCACAATCAGCAACAGCAAAAATGAACCGAGCGCTATCGAGACCATCAACGCCAATAAGCCGGAGCCTTTTTTCCAAGTGGTCAAATACCGCACTTGGCGAAAATTAATTGTCGTGTACGCAGGCACTTGCGGCTTGATCATTTTTTACCCTTAAACTGCCAACATTAAACAGCGAAAAAATAGAACGCTCTTTGCCTGCCTGCAACACAAAACAAGCAGCAGAAAAAGTGTCACGAATCCCACTCAAGCGGCTGATTTCCAATGGATAATACTTTTTGCTGATGATTCGAGTTTGCTGCGGAAAACTCGGATAATAAAAATGCGCCTGCACTCTTTGCGGACAATGCTGCGGAATAAAACAGTCACAAATCAAATTATCCTTGCGCTGTACGCTGACACACCAATTCTGTTTAGTGACGTCACGATTGATCAGCAAAAACCAGATCTCGTGCGAGTTTTCGATCCGCAATTGCATATGTCGCAAAAAACCAAATAGCCGCCGCTGCTCTTTTTGCAACACCTGATAATCCGACAACACCTGCCACTGCGGCAACATCCAAGTGGCAAGCGCACTCAGTAAAAACACCACCAGCAGTGTTTCCAACAAGGTAAATCCCTTCGCCATTTCTCCCTCCCGACGGCACTATTGCCAGCCAGTTTAGAAAAATCGTTCAATAAACAAAGTGCGGTCAGGTATGTTTGCGATCGGGATCGGAAAAATTGAAAACGAGAGTAGAAATTATGCCAACTTAAAAACAACATATCGGCTTATAAGGGTCTGTTGATCTTTCTCTCATCATACTTGATTATATTTTTATCCACCCTATAATTCATCATATGTGATTAGTTATAAGGTTTTATAAGGTTTTATAAGGTGTCACAATGTCTCATAAAACAATGACTGAACCACAAGCAATATTTACTATCAGTATTCTGAAGCAAGCGTTAAAAGCTATCCAAAAAATGCCACGCACTTTGCAAGAAGAAATCTATTTTGATTTAGAAGATTTATCTTTGTATGGAAATACACTGAAAGAACCCAAAGTTAGGGATTTAGGAAACGGCTTAAAAGAGCTGAGAACAACTGCCCAAGATGGAATTGGCCGCAGTTTCTTCTTTTTCCATATTCAGAAAAGAATATTTGTCGTTCATGCACTACATAAAAAGACACAAAAAACGCCAAAACAGGATCTCGAGCTCGCCAAGACTCGAATGAAACAAATTAAAGAGGAATTCAAACATGTCTGATGAGAAATTAGAATTTACCACCCTTGATGAATTTAAAAATGAATTATTATCAAGCGATCCAAGCTTTGCAGAGCGACATCAAGCCCGACAAATCCAGCGGCAAATGCTGAATGAATTAAAACAAGCTCGTCTTGCGCAAAAACTATCGCAAAGTGATATTGCAAAACGCTCTGGTATCAAAATGCAAAATATTAGCCGTTTAGAGCGAGGTTTAGTTTCACCAACAATTGAAACATTAATCCGCTATGCTATTGCTGTTGGCGGCTCGTTCTGTCTACAACTGAAATCAAACAATTAGTAAATCGATCTCTATTTTGATTGACACTTGTTTTAGTCTGCGAAAGGGATAAATCCTTCAGTCATTTATCCCTTTCTTGTTAAAAAACAGCCTAACTTAAATCTACCTCTTTGGCGAAAAAGTAGGTTATGACAAAACCAACCAGATAAGCGGTGATTGTGCCAGCCAGATAAATGGCGATTGCAGCAAATACGCCGTTTGGTCCGGTCAACAGCGGAATTGCCAATAACCCAGAAGGTCCGAAGACGCTGTTCAATCCCATCGGGAAGCCCAAATAGGCGATCAACCCAATCACAAAACCACCGGCTGCACCACCGATACAGGCGGTGATAAAGGGTTTAACTCTCGGCAGTGTCACGCCATAAATCAGCGGTTCACCAATGCCTAAAAAGCCCGGTAAAATGGCGCCTTTAATCTGTGAACGCAGCAACGAACTTTTATTTGCCATTACATACAGCGCCATCGCCGCACCGACTTGCCCGGCACCTGCCATTGCCAAAATCGGAAACAGTGCATTGAAGCCTTGCGTTTCCACGAGAGCAAAATAGACCGGCACAAAACCTTGGTGAATACCAAACATCACCGACAGCAGAAACAACCCTGCCAACACCGCACTTCCAAACGGATTGCCGTTCAAATGGCTGAACAACCAAGACATGCCGTTAAACAACATCACGCCAAGCGGCATGATCAGCAAGAAAGTGAATGCGCCCATCAGCAACAGCGTGATAGTGGAGGTCAGCAGCATATCCAGATTATCCGGAATGAATTTTCGCACCCACTGTTCAATTTTAGCCCCGACAATCGCCGCAATCAGCACACCGATGATGTTGCCGCGCGGATCGATCTCCAAGCCGAAAAAGCTGCTCATGCCGGAATAAATTCCTTTGGTCGCTTCGGGGTTATAGCCAAGAATAAAAAACGAGGCGATAATGGCACCGTTGACTCCGGTGCCACCGAAGGCTTTTGCCGCATTATAGCCGATCATGATGCTTAAAAAGCTGAACAAACCTTTGCTGAACACTTTTAAATAGCCGATTAACGCCACCAAAGTCGCATTCGGCGCTTCCACACCGGCAACAAAAGATTGATCCAACAGGGTTCCGATACCCAGTAATAATCCGGCGCCGATAAAACCGGGAATCAGCGGAGTAAAAATGGTGGCGAATTTACTTAAAAATTGGTGCATTCCACTGCTTTGTTGTTGTTTCAACTGCTGTTTATTACTTTGAGCAATATCATTCAGATCGTTGGATACCGCACTTTGTTGCAAATAGCTGCGGCACAGTTCGGCGGCTTTTCCGGCTTTGCCCGGCCCTAGAATAATTTGCACCTGATCCTGCATATTCACCACGCCCATCACCGCCTCAAGCCGTTTCAGTTTTTCCAGCTCTACCGCTTGCGGCTGGTTGACTTTTAAACGCAAGCGCGTCATGCAGTTGCCGACTGAAGCAATATTTTCCGCGCCACCGAGTAACCTCACCACTTGCGCAATAAACGCTGGGGTGATCCCTGCCGCTTGTTTTGTCTCTGCCATAATGCCCTCCTGTTTTTATTGCTGATGCTGATTTTGTTACTGATTTTGTTGCTGAAAGTGAAATGCCAACGCTTGTCGGATAAAGCCTTGATGCTGCACCAGCAAACGCTCGGCTTGTACTGCCGAAAGATCTGCCAGCAGCATTAAAATGGCGGTTTTACAATGTCGATTACTCGCTTGCAATGCCTGCTCCGCCTGCTGTTGTTGGCAACCGGTGGCTTGCATCACAATATTCTTCTGCCGTTCGATCAACTTGTGATTCGTCGCTTGCACATCGACCATCAAATTGCCGTACACCTTGCCGCTGCGCACCATCGCTGCTGTCGTCAGCATATTCAGCACCAGTTTTTGTGCCGTTCCGGCCTTCATGCGTGAGGAACCGGTCACCACTTCTGCCCCGACCGCCACACAAATCGCAATCTGTGCCTGTTGCAGTAAAGCTGAATCAGGATTGCAGGCAATGCCTGCCGTCACGCAGCCCGTCTGTTTGGCACACTCAATACCGCTCAGCACATAGGGCGTGCGCCCGCTGGCGGCAATCCCGACCACCACATCATGCTGATTTAATTGAATTTGTTGCAAATCTTCGATCGCAGCCTGTCGATTGTCTTCCGCATTTTCTACTGCGCTGAAAACCGCACTTTTGCCCCCGGCAATCAAGCCAATCACCTGATTCGGGTCAGTACCATAGGTCGGTGGACATTCGCTGGCGTCCAAAATTCCCAAGCGCCCAGAAGTGCCTGCGCCCAGATAAATCAAGCGCCCGCCACGTTGAAATGCGTCGACAATTTGGTTCACCGCTTGTGCAATCGATGGAATTTGCTCGGCGATAATCTGCGGCACTTTTTGATCTTCCTGATTGATCAGGCGTAAAATATCAACGGTCGATAAGCGATCAAGCTGCTCCGATTGTGGATTACGGCTTTCGGTGATCAATTGATTCAGTTTTTCCGGCATTCGCCCTCCTCATCTGATGTGGGTGATCGACATTTATGGCGGCTGATCCTTGACTTAATCAGCATTAAATACTAATT
>NZ_VDHB01000089.1:0-15116 GCF_006227735.1 Testudinibacter sp. 'clade 2' | reverse complement strand
CGTTTAGAATCACTAAACTTCACGACTTTTGCCTTATTTATTTACAAAAAGAGTGGCGAAAAATAGTCTATAGCTCAAATTATAAACAAAGAACAACAGACCCTAACAAAGGATTAATAAATGTCTGCGCAAATTATTTCCGGCACACATATTGCAGCTCAAATAAAAACCGAGATTGCAGAAAAAATCCGTGATCGTATACGTGAAGGTAAACGGCCGCCGGGGCTAGCTGTCATTTTAGTCGGTGCCGATCCGGCTTCACAAGTCTATGTCGGCAGCAAACGCAAAACCTGTGCCGAGCTGGGCATTTATTCGCAATCTTACGATTTGCCTGCCGAAACAGACGAACAAACGCTATTAGCACTCATCGAACAACTGAATAATAATACGCAAATTGATGGTATTTTAGTTCAACTGCCGTTGCCGGCACAAATCGACACCACAAAAGTGATTGAACGTATAACGCCGAGTAAGGATGTCGATGGGTTTCACCCATACAACGTCGGGCGCTTATGTCAGCGCATTCCTCTGCTACGCGCCTGCACCCCTTATGGTATCATCAAATTGTTGCAAACCACCGGCATCAATTTATATGAGCAGCATGCGGTGGTGGTTGGTGCATCCAATATTGTCGGACGACCAATGGCGCTAGAGCTACTACTGGCGGGCTGTACCGTCACGGTTACTCACCGCTTTACGCAAAATTTAGAGCAGCATATCCGCCAAGCTGATGTTTTGGTCGTTGCTGTCGGCAAACCGCACTTTATTCCGGGCGATTGGATCAAAAAAGGCGCAACGGTTATTGATGTCGGGATAAACCGTACCGAAAATGGCTTAGTTGGTGATGTTGATTTTAATACTGCCAGCGAAAATGCAGCATTTATTACGCCAGTGCCCGGTGGCGTTGGGCCGATGACGGTTGCGATGTTGATGAGCAATACGTTGTATGCCTGCGAACACTGTCATGACCAATAACGATTTTTATCGGGAAATCCTATCTCGGATTTCTATTCTAGTACTCTAAAAGGAGAAAGATATGTCTTTGAAAAAAACTATGTTACTCGTTACTGCTTGCTCTACTGTATTAATCGCTTGCAGCCACTCCGCAGATAACCAAGTCGCTGTAAAAGATTATCAAGAACCTATTTTGGCAGCGAAATGGATCGACTATCAATGTGAAAATGGTGTTGATCAAAAACAGGCAAAAGCTCGCTACCACTTTGGTGAAGCCACTGCAGTTGCGCAAGTGACTTTAGGCGAGGAAATTTTAACCATGGATTATGATGGTGATAAATCGAATCCAGAAACAACTGTCTTTAGTGTTGGTGATTACTCTTGGTCCATCAGTAATAACAGTGCAGGTCAAACCCCTGAAAAAGAGGGCAACGGCTTCCTGACCTTGACGAAAAACGACACAGTCAATGGCGCAACCGTTAAAGTCGATCAAATTTTGAAAAAATCCTGCTTCCCGGCTAAATAAGCCTTAACATCAAGCCATACCATATAATAAACCCTGCCATTATCATGACAGGGTTTATTTTAAACGGAGCTTAGTAGCAACCGCTTAGTTAGCCGAGATCACCACACGGCGATTAGGGCGCAGGCAGTCGCGCAATGCTTGCCCTTGTTCTGTTTCGCAAGCTACTACCTGATCAGCTTTACCACGCCCAACCGCTGTCACTTGATCAGCCGCAAAGCCTTTCGAAACCAAATAGGCTTTCACCGCATCGGCACGTTGTTGCGACAATGCTTGATTGTAGCTGTCCGAACCTAAGCGATCGGTATAGCCGTCCACAGTCACGCTTTTACTACCACTTTCAGTTAACCCACGCGCCACCTCATCAATCACTGATTTGCCTTTGGCACTCAAAGTTGCTGAATTAAAATCAAACAAGAAATCACCGGACAGTTCATACTGATTGTTACAGCCGGTTGGTTTCCAGAAGAACGATTGTGCATCCATGTTTTTATCAAATAATACTTTAAATTGACAAATTTTATGTTCACCGTTTTGGCGGTAGTTGAACACATAATCCCATTCACGCACGGCGAATAAACCTTCACTAAAGTGCGGTCTGCCGATCAGATAATACAACTGATCTTTGTTCATGCCTTTTTCGATCATGCGCACGTTATCCCAGTTCGGCCAAATCCCATACTGCGAACCGCTGAAATTCACACCGGCATCTTCTACTTTTGGCCACACTGGTTGATCAGTCGTGCCATCGGATTTAACATCGCTCAAACGACAGCCCGCTAATGCGACTGCAACGGCCAGTGGTAGCGCATACTTCACTAACTTTAATTTCATCTCACCATTTCCTTTTTGTTGACCGCACTTTGCACCACGTTGTCCAAAGTGCGGTTAAGATTTATTACCACTGATAACCAACGCTGACAGAACCACCGGCATCACCTTGACTGGTTGACATACCGGTCAGTTTCACCCCGATTTTGCCATTGTCAGAGATTCTGGAGACACCGATAGCCAACGCATTTTCACCGCGATAAGTACCTGCGCCGACAGAAACCATGGATTTACCCGGCAAGTAGGCTTGGTAGAGACCGGCGGTTGCCAACGCTCCGGCGATACCGGCTCTGGCACTCTTATCAACTTCATTGATACGTCTGTTCAGGTTATTCCCCATCGCTTGGACTTGTCCGAAGTTGACCGCATCACCCGCTTCTGTTGCATTAGCCACATTGCTGATTTTGGTGCCCGCTGCATTAATACCGCTGGTCGTCAAGCTAGGGCCATTGCCACCACCCGTAGTCAAGCCGTTGCTGTTCATCACCGTCCCACCGGTGGTAACACGGCTGAATTCCGGAGTATCGGTCATGCTGATGGTCAGGTTATTACCACTCACAGAAGTGCTGATGTTTTTACCATCACCTTTCACGTTGACGGTATTACCCAGTTTCGCATCATAGCTGCCACTATCACCAGTAAAGGTAATTGGTTTAACAATCTCTTGGTTGAAGTAATTCAATGCTCCACCGACACTGTTGGCGGTGACTGTCGAACCGTCAGTTTTAGTGATGGTATAAGTCGGAGCCGTCACCGTACCGTCAGGGTTAACTTTCGCGCCATCGCCCAATGCCTTAGCAACAGATTGGGCAACATCATGCACTTGGCCACCGTTGACAGCTTGTTGGCTACCTGCGGCAATGCTGCCGGCTTTCACCCCATCAATCACGGTATTGCCTGCATTGATACCCTGGTTGTCGATCTTGACGGTATCACCGAACTTGGCACTGGCAACCTCCACATCATTGGCTAATGCCACCGTGATATTACCCTTGGCATCCACTTGCGTCATGATGTTTTTGCCGCCATCAAATTTGCTGAAGTCGGTATTGCTGTCCGCACCTTTCACATTCACCGTTGATCCCAGCTTAGCCGTATAGGTATCACCGCTGTTGGCACCAAATTTCAGACCATTATCAACTAAGTCGCTAGTGGCGTTTTTGATAGCATTATGCACATCGCCACCGTTCACTGCATCGGTACTGGTTGCACTGATATCACCCGATGCCACATTGGTGATCTTAGTTCCTGCCGCATCAATTCCGGCTTTCGTCACACTCGGACCACCTGCGATGGTTAAGCCATCGTTGTTGATGGTGGTATCGCCCGCTTTAACGCTGTCCACCTTCAGATCTTTGGCGGTAGCAACATTATACGTCGTACTGCCGTCACTGTTGGTTGTCGGGGTAACCACAATATTGTCACCCGCAGTGACCGTCGTTTTGGCAGCAGTTGCCGCTTTATCCAACTGATTAATGGCGTCGTTGACACTGGTCACCGGCTTGCCGGCAACATTCATCGCCGTATCATCCAGTTGTGCCACGGTTTTACCTTCACCATCCACCACTTTAACCGTGCCGGTAGTGCTGACGCCATCTTTGCCGACGCTGGCCAAGGTTGTGCCGTCTGCACCTTTAACGCTCATACCGTCCACGCCGTAGCTGGCGGTACGGCCATCGTCGTTGGTCACGGTCGTACCGGCACCATTCAACACCGTGGTGTTACCATTGGCATCCTTGCCGACCGTCACGCTGTCCAAGCCGCTCAGATCTTTTGCCAACGCCACACGAATCAGCCCATTGTCCACTTGGGTCATGATGTTTTTACCGGCATCAAATTTGTTGAAGTCGGTATTTTCATCTGCCCCTTTCACGGTCACGGTGCTGCCCAGTTTCGCAGTGTGGTTGCTGCCGGTGTTGGCGGCAAAGATCAAGCCTTTGTCAGTTAAACCGCTGATCGCATCCGCCACTTGCCCTTCGGTTGCGGCAGTATTGCTGCCGGTATAGGTTTTGCTGTTGTCCCATGTAGTATTGGTTAAACCGCTCACCGTTCCTTTGGCACCATCAATCACCACCGGATTGGCGCTACCTACTGTGGCTTTATCCGCCCCGTAAGTGCTGGTGTTGGTGCCGTCGGTGACGGTTGTGCCGGCTGCTGCCACCGTAGTGGTATTGCCAGCCGCATCTTTCACCACCGTACCCGCTGCCGTGGTTGTCGTGCTATTGCCCGCTGCATCTTTAATGGTATCGCCGGTTGCACCATAGGTCGCGCTGTTGCCTGCCGCATCTTTCACTTCGGTTCCGGCAGCCGTCAGTTTGGTGACATTGCCCGCTCCGTCATCAGCCGTTACGCTGGTGGCAGTAATATCCTTAAAGGTCGGGCTCTCTTTCATGCTCACGGTCACTGTGGTTTTACCTTCCGCATCTTGTGTCACGTTAGTTGCCAAGTTGGTGGTGACGGTATCAGTTGCATTACCTGCCACAATCGCCAACTCTTTACCCAATTTATGGGTTTTAACGTCTGCGTTATCAGCATTGACTTTAAAGCCGCTATTGGTCAATCCTGTGACCGCACTTTGCAGATCAGCCACATTCACCGCATTGGTCAACACCGCACCTGCTGCATCACCCAAAGCCGTATCGCCCAAACCGCTCTTCACATTGGTCAATTGCACCGGCGTTGTGCTGCCTGTGCCGCCCAAGGTCACACTGTCTTTCTTAGTCGGATCATCATACTGCACCGCATTGTCTGCTTTCGCCAACGATTCGGTCACCTTATCACTCAACTTCAGCTTGATGCCTTGGTCTGCTGCGGTTGTCTCAATTTGATCCGCCGTACCGGTCACCGACAATGTTTGTGTTTTCAGGTTAACATTACCGGTACCGCTGTCGCCTGCGGTATTCAGTGCGACCGCATCGACCGTTGTCGTTAACTGATCATCCACATATTTTTTATTCGCGGCATCACCATCTGCGGTTGGTGCAACCAAACCAGTGACTTTGCCGGCACCAATCGTCACCGGATTGTCACCACTGGTCACAAATGTTGGTGCGGTCACCGTGCCGGTAAAGGTCGGTGCATTTTTCATGCTCACGGTCACTGTGGTTTTACCGCTGGCGGCATCTTGCTCCACTTTCGTCAGCAAGTTGTCGCTTGAGGTAGCATCGGTGGTGTTACCCGCCACGATTGCCAGTTCGTTGCCCAGTTTGTGGGTTTGTACCCCGCCTTGGTCTGCGTTGACTTTGATACCACTGTTGGTGATGCCGGTAATTTGATTGTTCAAATCCCCTGCATTCACTGCTTTGTAGGCATTCGCCGGATCAGTAATATCGCCTGCGCTGGCCACATTGTTCAACACCGTACCACCACTCATCGGCGTAAATGTGCCATCGGCATTTTTAGTCACCGGCGTACCGGTGGTGCCCGCCAAGGTCACACTGTCTTTATTCGGTGTGCCGTCTGCGTTTTTGTCGTATTTGACCGCAAAGCTGTCAGCCGTTTGTTGCGCACTGTTCAACTGGTTCAACGCTGTGTTGACATTGGTAATATCATTGCCGTCGTTGTCTTTCACTGTAATCGGCGTGCTGTCCAAAGAAGCAACTTCGTTACCGTCCTTGTCTTTGATCACCAGACCGTTAGCACCGTAAGTGCTGGTATTGGTGCCGTCGGTGACGGTTGTGCCGGCTGCCGTCAGTTTGGTGACATTGCCCGCTCCGTCATCAGCCGTTACGCTGGTGGCAGTAATATCCTTAAAGGTCGGGCTCTCTTTCATGCTCACGGTCACTGTGGTTTTACCGCTGGCGGCATCTTGCTCAACTTTCGTCAGCAAGTTGTCGCTTGAGGTAGCATCGGTGGTGTTACCCGCCACGATTGCCAGCTCGTTGCCCAGTTTGTGGGTTTGAACCCCGCCTTGGTCTGCGTTGACTTTAAAGCCGCTATCAGTCAAGCCTGTGACCGCACTTTGCAGATCAGCCACATTCACCGCATTGGTCAACACCGCACCCGTAGCATCGCCCAAAACCGTATCGCCCAAGCCGCTCTTCACATTGGTGATTTGGTTGCCACCATTGTTCAAGCCGTCTTTGGTCAGGCTGACCGGGTTACCTGCGGTACCATTGTTGATGGTCAAGCCGTTGGTGGTGAGTTCACTGTCGCCAACCGTGACTTTTTCCAATCCGGTCAGGTTTTTCGCCAGTTTGACGGTGATCGAACCGTCTTCCGCACCCACCGTACCGATGTTGTTATCGGTCAATTGATCCGCAGCTGCACCGCCTTTCACGCTCAGCACGTCAGTCGGTTTGCGTTTCACGGTCACCGCTGTGTTGTCGCCTTGGTATTGCGTTTCGGTGTTTTGAATCGCCGTATACACATCGCCGCCGTTGACTGCGTCGGTGCTGCCATCTGCCACTGTGCCTGAACCGACATTGGTGATCTTGTCACCGCCCACATCCAAGCCATCGGCTGTGCTGGTCAACGTGGTGTTATTGGTGGTATCACCAATTTTCACGCTGCTGAATTCCGGTGTGGCCGAAGTGGCAATCGATACTTTTTGTCCATCTTGAGTAATGACAATATTTTTACCGGCATCAATGGTCACGGTATCCTCAGCTTTCACTGCCGTGACCGCACTTCCATTGGCGGTGCCGTCCGATTGAGAAGTCGTGACGTTCCAGCCTTTTTGCAAGGTTTCAATATTTTGATTGGTGGCAAACAACTGGCTGCCGTTGACTGCATCCGTGCTGTTCGCACTCAGATCTCCCGCCTTGACATTGGTCAACTGCACCGGCGTTGTGCTGTCTGTGCCACCCAAGGTTACTTTATCTTTCACAGCCGGATCATCATACTGCACCGCATTGTCTGCTTTTGCCAGCGAATCGGTCACTTTGCTGCTCAGTTTCAGGGTAACGCCTTGTTCTGATGCCGTGCTTTCGATTTGGTCGGTGGTGCCGTTAATCGCTAAAGATTGGGTCTTCAGATTCACACTGCCTGTCCCCGTGTCGCCTGCTGTGTTCAGGGTTACCGCACCTACTGCGTCGCCAACTTTGCCGTCAACATAATCTTTGTTGGTGGCATCACTGCCAGCTGTCGGGGCAACCAAACCAGTGACTTTACCATCACCAATCGTCACCGGATTGTCACCACTGGCCACAAAGGTTGGTGCGGTCACCGTGCCGGTAAAGGTCGGTGCATTTTTCATGCTCACCGTCACCGTGGTTTTACCTTGCGCATCTTGCTCAACTTTGGTTGCCAAGTTGTCGCTTGAAGTCTCCGTGGCATTACCCGCCACAATCGCCAGCTCATTGCCCAATTTATGGGTTTTAACGTCTGCATTATCGGCATTGACTTTAAAGCCGCTATCGGTCAAGCCTGTGACCGCACTTTGAAGGTCAGCCACATTCACCGCATTGGTCAACACTGCGCCACTGGCATTACCCAAGGTTGTGCCGTCCAAACCGCTCTTCAGATTGGTGATCTTATCATCGCCCACATCCAAGCCGTTGGCTGTGCTGGTCAGCGTGGTGTTATTGGTGGTATCACCAATTTTCACGCTGGTGAATTCCGGATTCTCCGCTAATTGAATTTGCACGGCTCCGGTGGTTTTATCCGTAATCGTTTGGATATTTTTTCCGCTGTATGTGCCTGCTGTCGCCGCATCCGTTGAGAGCGCTGTCAGGTTGCCATCAGTTGCACCGTAGATCTTCAGGGTTTCACCTAATTTACGCTCAACATCGCTCGTGCCATCTGCTGCTACACGGCTGTTGCCGGCAAAAGTCAGTGGTTTCGCTGCTGCGCCTGCCACTTCATTCAATTGCGCCACATTCACCGCATCGGTATCCGCTGTGCCGGTAGCAACATTGCTGATTTTGTTGCCGCCATTGTCCAAACCGTCTTTGGTCAGACTGACCGCACTGCCGCCTGTAGTGCCGTTTTGGATGGTCAAGCCGTTGGTGGTAAGTTCACTGTCGCCAACCGTGACTTTTTCCAATCCGGTCAGGTTTTTCGCCAGTTTCACCGCAATCGAGCCATCTGCATTGCCTACAGTACCGATGTTGTTATCGGTTAAATCGGTTGCTCCGCCAGTAATGCTCAACACCTCAGCCGGTTTGCGAGTTACGGTCACGGTGGTGTTATCACCTTGATATTGACTTGCGGTGCCTTGAATCGCCGTATACACATCGCCGCCATTCACTGCGTCGGTGCTGTCCGCGGCTACCGTGCCTGAACCGACATTGGTGATCTTGTCACCGCCCACACTCAAGCCATCGGCTGTGCTGGTCAACGTGGTGTTATTGGTGGCATCGCCAATTTTCACGCTGGTGAATTCCGGATTATCAGAAGTGGCAATGGTTAATGTTTTGCCGTCTTGAGTTACCAAGATATTTTTGCCGTCTTTAAATGTCACCGTATCATTCGGTGCAACATTTTCTGCGGTCGTGTCATTGGCTTGCACATTCCAACCTGCATTCGCAACCTCGCTAACCGCTTTCAACTGGTCTTCTGTTGCTGCTTGCCCGCTGGTGATGTTGGCTGCATCAAAGGTAGTATTGGTCAAACCGCCAACAGTACCGGTTTCGCCATTGATCGTCACCGGTTTGCCTGTGGTTGCATTGCCAATAGTAACGGTATTCGCCAATGCCAACTGCGCACCACCGGCAATCGTTGTACTGGTGATGTTGCTATCGCCTTTCACATTGATGGTGTCGCCCAAGGCATATTTATTGCTGCCCTCGGTGCCACCAAAATTAATGCCTTTGGCAATATTGGCCGCATTGGTTGCTACATTTTGGTTGGTTGTAAACAATTGAGAACCATTCACCGCTTGTTTACTATCGGCAGACAATTCTGCTGGCGCTACGTTATTGATGGTAACACCACTGCTGGTATCGCCGTTAGCACCCACCAACGTCACTGAGTTTGTTGCTGCGAATTGGTCACCATTAGAGGCATTGCCACCTGCGGCGGTATTGCTGTTGCTGTAGCGGATCGCACCCGGTGCGGCTTCCACGGTCACTACGCTATTGCCGTCTGCACCTTGTGCAACCGTAACCTGCGTGCTTTCTTCATTGCCGGAAACAAAGTCCACCCGCTTACCGGCGGCCACATTGCCCACTTTGGCGGCGGTGATATCGTTACCGATTTCCCAGCCACCAGCAACTTTATTCAGTTGCGAAACATTGACCGCATCATCATCATTCACGCCGTCTGCCACGTTGGTGATCGGTAAGCCGCCTGCATCAATGCCAGCACTGGTAATCGTCACTTTATCGCCAACCGATAGGCTTTCGGTTTCGACATCGGTTAATCCGGCTAGGTTTTTCGCCAGTTTCACTGTGATCGAACCGTCTGTTGCACCTACAGTACCGATATTACCATCGGTCAATTGATCCGCAGCTGCACCACCTTTCACACTCAACACTTCAGCCGGTTTGCGTGTCACCGTCACCGCAACATTATCCCCTTGATATTGGGTTTCCAGATTGGTAATGGCATTTTTCACATCGCCGATGTTGGCAGCGTTGGTGAGGGTATCACCTGCGGCATCTGCCAAGGTTGTGCCGTCAACACCGCTCTTCACAGCGGTGATTTGTTGGTTACCTGCATTGATACCGGTTTGGCTGATGCTTGGGCTGTTTGCCAAAGGTGTGCCGTTGGTTTCAGTAAAGCTTAAGCCTTTAGCACCATAAACGGCTGTGTTGGTACCATCAGTCGCCACCACCGACACCGGATCGCCCAGTTTAGCCGGTTTGATTGCCACCGATGTATTGCCGCTAACCACGTCCAAACCGTCTTTATCCAGCTTGTTGTTGTTGATGGTAAGGCTGCCTGTTGCGCCAAGGTTGACATCTTTTGCCAGTTTTACCGTCAAGGTATCTGCGCCATTTGAAACAACGCCGATATTGTTGTCGGTAAGATTGGCTTCGGTGGTATTGCCGCCTTTAACATTTAAGGTTTCGCCGAGTTTACGGGTGGCGTTGTCACCGCTGTCACCGGCAAAAACAAGACCTTTGCTGGCAATATCTTCAGAGGCTGTCACGCCTTTGGCAATATCTTCCTTGGTCTTATCGGTTAAGTCCAGCGCATAATCGGTAACGTTAGTGGTGGTATTTTTATCACCCGCAGTCACTTTAACCGCACTTGTCGTTGCTGCCGATACCGTGGTGCCGTCGGCATTCACGGTGTATTCGGTGTTCACGCCGCTGGTTGTTGAGGTTACGCTGGCCACATTGGTGCCTTTGACTACGCTACTGGTTTTAGCCGCATCTTGTACCGCTTTCAACTGGCTATAGTTAACCGCATCCGCATCTGCTGTACCCGCAGTAACATTGGTGATTTTTTGATTACCCGCATTGATGCCATCTGTTGCGCTCATGCTTGGGCCACCATTGCCGGTGCTGATGGTTGGAGCCGTAATAGTTGTGGCATTAACACTAGTAAAGGTTGGTGTCATGCTGGTGGCAACTTTTATCCCACCATTATCATTGGTGATCAGAATATTGTCGCCATTAACAAAATTCAACGTGGTGTTGTCTTTGTTGATTGTCGCTGCTGTTGCGCCGTTCACCTGCGCAGTCCAAGATTGAAGTGCGTCATCGGCTTTAGCAATACTATCTTTGGTTGCTTGCGAGAGATCCACTTTGTAGTTGGTGATATTGGTGGTACCGTCTTTCGGATCGGCCGTCACTGTAACCGCACTTGTCGCTGCTGATACTGTGGTGCCATCGGCATTCACGGTATAGACTGCTTGACCATTGACACCATCTGTTTTCACCACACTGGTCACATTAGTTCCATTTGTCACTTCGGTTTTTGCTGCTTTAATCGCCTCGTGTACGGTATTTTTATTGGTATCACCAATATTGGTCATGGTGATTGTGCCATCAGCCGCCAAAGCCGCATTGCCGCCTAAAATACCGACTGCGGTAGTGGCAACATTACCCAAGGTGACATTAGTGGCATACAACTGGCTGCCGTTAATCGCATCGGTGCTGCTTGAACTAATACGCCCCGCCGCCACATTGGTCAGCGTACGCTCTTTACCAGCATCACCCACGCTCACGGTGGAGGTGGCGGCGGTGCCGGCAAAGCCGGAGTAAGTCAAATTGCCTACAGTTGCTTCGGTGGTGTTAACCACCGCTGCAGTAGATGAATTGCTACCCAAAGCGACATCACCGGCATTAGCCGTGGCTTTAGCCGTATCCCCTAAAGCTAAAGCACCATCGGTTGTTGCCTGGCTGGAATAGCCAATCGCAGTTGCGGTAGCATTAGCGTCAGTCGGTGTAGTGGCTTTACTTTGTCCGCCAATCGCAATACCACCAAAATTATCAGAATCGGCGGAAGTCGCTTGAGCTCCTAAACCAATTGCCACGGCATTATTGCCATTGGCAACCGTTCCGCGTCCCATGGCGACAGAGCCGGTTGCTGCATTGCTATTATGACCAATCGCAACCGAATCCGCCCCATCAGAGGTCTGAGCATTCAAGCCCATGGCAATACTTTGCGCCCCTACTGCTTTGGCATTTGGTCCCAGTGCCATTGCATTGGCGCCGGTCGCACCGTCATTTTTATAGTTACCTGCTGTTGTCGTTGTGTTGTTGACACTATAAAAATGGGTTAATTGTTGAGAAAGCGTATCTGCCACGGCATACAACTGGCTGCCGTTGATGGCATCAAGCTGGTGGCAGAGACTCGTCCGTTGGCGACGTTCTGAATTTGACGCGGTTTGGCAGCAGTGCCCACACTCACTACATCACCGTCAGCCGGAGCCGCACCGGCGGTGGCATAAGTGTAAGTTAAGCCGTTTAGTGTGGTATTTGCAGTATCTACCGCTGCAGAAACTGTGGAGGCATTGCCCAATACCACGGCGCCATCCAAGCCTGCAGCCACTGTAACGCCATTGCCCATCACCATTGCATTGCTGGAATTGACGGTATTGCTGTTACCCACCACACGAATGCCGCTCGTGCTTGCTGTCGGCATATTATTGTTGTTACCAAAAGCACCGGAATTAGTGGCTGCAATCGGTGCTGCTGCCGTGCCATTATCATTACCAACGGTATAAGTACCGCTGCCTGAAATATAAGACGGATCACCCAAGGCACCGGAATTGGCGCCGGAAACCACGTTGCCGGTACCAATCGAGATGGTATTTACCGCCAAGGCCTGTGCCCCGGTACCCAAAGCGATGGCGTTAGCAGCGGTGGCTGTGGTGTTTTGATAGCTTGTGCCAACTGGCAATGCACTACCAATCGCAATCGCCGCTTCGCCGGTGACTCGGGTGGCGGTGCTCGCAACCACTGCACCATTGGTATTATAACGCGCACCGCCGATGGCAATCCCGGCTTCCGCAGGCATGGCTGTTGTGCCTGCGGTGGCATATTGCCCCACGCTCACGCTGCCGTTGGAACCGGTGGAATTGGCATTGGCACCCACTACGGTGGCACCGGTGGAGCCGGTGATGAGGGTATTGCCACCCAGCGCGGTGGCACTGCCCACGCCCAACAAGCGTTGGTTCGTGGTGTTGCTGGCTTCATCAGCAGCCACAATGGTGGCACCATAGCCCAACGCTACGGAAGCCAGATTTGCAGCTCGGCCGCCTACCATAGCTCTGGCGTTATCACCGATCACCACATTGCCTGCGCCTGGATAGTTACTGATACCAAAATTATTATTTGTGGTATTCATATCTAAAGTGCTCCAGTCTTTAGGCACACTGGCGGCGTTACGTCCAATCGATACGCTACTGCTAGCCGCCCAAGCGCCTTCGCCAACGGCGGTGCCCAGGCTGGCCCCCGCATTCCTACCGATTGCCGTAGATGAGGGTGCTGTGACACTGGTTATACCTGAGGTAATTGCCCTGGCATTATCACCAATCGCAACACCGGAATACGTGGTACTGAGCGCGTTAATGCCGATGGCGATGGCATTGGTAGGAGCAGCACGGGCAGTATCTCCTATCGCAATTGAGCTGATTCCACGTGCTGTGGCCGTATTACCAACTGCAATGGCATTATTCTGGCTTGCCACGGCGCCAGTGCTTAAAGCCACGGTATGCGAAGCCGTCATCGGCGCTGCACTGGTTCCTCTGCCGGCAGTCTGACCAATCGCAATATTATTATTGCCGGAAACATACTGCCCGGCGTCCAGCATGGCGGCAAAGTTGTTGCTGCCGGAAACGTTTTGCCCGGCTCGCGAAGACAACGCCAAGTTGGTATTGCCGCTCACATTCTGCCCGGCATTGCGACCAATGGCGGTATTTTCGGTATTGGTGGTGCCAGCGGTGGTGGTGCCTGCACTGCTGCCGATGGCAATGGTGTAGGCTTGGGTATTCTGTTGCCCTGCAGCGCTACCCATCACGACACTACCTTGTCCCAAGGCATTGGCACTATTACCAACCGCAATCGCACTTATACCGCTAGCCTGAGCTGAGCTGCCCAGTGCCACGGTGTTAGCGCTCGTCGCTTGTGTTCCGACTGTACCAATGGCAACGGCATTGTTGCCGCTGGCGATGGCATTGGCTGCCGCACCGCCGCCGATGGCAATGGCTTGCTGGCCGGTGGCTTGAGCAAAACTGCCCACCGCGGTGGAGTAGCCGGTGGTGCTGCTGGACAATGCGCTGTCACCAATCGCGACAGAGCCGGATTGTGCATAAGGCGCAGCGGCTGTACCGCCAAAGCCGGCACTGCGACCAAAAGCAATATTGGCTGAACCACTGACGTTGGAGCCCGCATTAAAGCCCATGGCGAAGTTGGCACGACCGGATACATTTTGCCCTGCACTGCCACCGATTGCCGCGTTGCCGTTGGCGGTGGTGGCTTGCCCCGTACCGGCAGCATTACCGATGGAAATATTATTGCCGTTGCCATTGGTTGTGCCATTGGTGTAAGCCAATCTGCCAACCGATATATTGCCTCCGCCGGCCAATGCCTGCGCCCCTGAACCCAGTGCGACTGAATCATATCCCGTTGCATTAGCGCTCAAGCCAATCGCAACGGCATTGGCAAGGGTACCCGTGGCCAAATTACCGATGGCAACCGTATTATCAGTAGTAGCACTTGACTGTCCGCCAATCGCAATCGAATTGACGCCAGTCGCTTGTGCGCCTCGTACCGCATTAGAACCAATCGCAACCGCCCCCACTGCGCCGGCGGTGGTGGCATTGGCACGGTTGGTGGCATCTGCTGTATTACCAATCGAACCGCCTATCGCCACCGTTTGGCTGGCGGTGGCGTTGGCAAAAGAACCCAGCGCCACCGCATCGCTTCCGCTGGCATTGGCTTTCACCCCATATGCCGAACCACGTACGCCGGCCTCGGCATAGGCCCCCATTGCAGTCGCCCAGGCACCATTGGCCTTTGCGCCACTGCCCACCAAGGTAGGGCCGGTTTGCCCATTACCATTGGCACAACCCCAGACGGAAGCCAGCTGTCCGGATCCATCCACCGCCGACACTGCACTGTAATCCACGCCACCGGCTGTACCTGTGCCACCAAAGCAACCGGCATTACCTACTACGCTGCCAATAGAGATGGAGGCAGTAGGAGAACCATTTGTATATCCTGTTGTGGAGACGACCACGGCTTGAGCCACGCCAGCGAACGCCATGCTGACCGCAAACGCCACGGCAGACACTGGAGACAAGAGCGAATGGTTGCTTGCACGCACCAGCGTACGAACTGAGCCACCCTTGCCTTGAGATGATCCAAGCTCAGATACCACAACCCACGCCTGAACCACCTTGCTCCAGATCACTTTATAAATTTTATTCATTGTTATACTCCGTCACACTGACTTGTTAAAAATAAAATCT
>NZ_VDHB01000088.1:0-6150 GCF_006227735.1 Testudinibacter sp. 'clade 2' | reverse complement strand
TAGGAAATGCGGTTCCACCGTTAATGTCAGAAGCTGTTGGTCGACATATTTTATCTACTTTTTGAAGTACTCCTAATTTAAGTCCTTTTATAATTTTATAAAAGGGCTTTTTCTTGCCCAAAATCCACCAACCCGCTAAAAAACCGCACTTCCCCTGTGATCTCGCTCACAAATTCATCAACCAGTTAGTAAAAAAACAAGCTTAAATTTCAAACAAAAACAATCAATTACAATATTTATTTTAATTTTTACTTGTAATTAATAAAAAAATAACTTGCATATATTAAAGTTATTCTTGTAATATAGCCCCAACAAAACGCAATATCGTCGCACCGCTCTTTAACATCTTAACAACCCTCCTAACCGCCAAGTGCGGTACGCAAGCTAGGCGTGAGGGGCTGAGGTAACAAGCATCACCTGCCTACAGCAGGACATTGTAAACCGCATTTGCTCAAGAGATCCCCTGAAGGTATGGATAAGTGCGAAATTATCAATTTAAGGATAGCTAAGGCAGAACTTGAATAAGTGCTGTTTGTGATGATTAAACAGGAGAGAGAAAATGGAAAACACATCATTTGAAATTGTAAAACAGATCATTTTGAACGATCAGCTTGAGAAACCTAAAAAACTCGTTCTACAGGTTGTTGAAGAGCGCCTATCTGATTGCGATAAAGAGCAAATCAAATGTGCGCTATTAAAAAATATCAGCCAGAATAATTACGGCTATCCGCCTGACGAACTCGCCAAGCTAGCCTGTAAAGCTATTTTGGCAATACAGGTCTATGGGAATTAATAACATCTGTAGATGTTACCTCATCATCAATAATTTGCTGTAACTCTGATGATAATGTTTGGATAAACATAGCGATATTTTTAGCCGAGTGCTCATTGAGTGTTCGCTCCCTGATCCAGTGCGTAAAATATCACGCGTTAAAATAATCGCGGATCGGTCTGCTGCAAGTTTTTTCATAATTTAATCCTTATATTGGTTGTGTGGAAACACCAATATACCACGAGGCGGTGAGTGGTTAAATAATCCGCATAAATTTGGAGAGAAACCACCTGCCGACGGCAGGACATTACAAAGCGCACTTGCGAGTGCGTTTGATAATGGAGAGAGAAAGGAGAAACATCATGACCGTTATCGGATATGACATCACAATCATTGAAACCGTACCGCCGGAAGATTTGAAAATCGCCGAAGGCAAAGCCGGACGATTGGCGAGAATGTACGCCAAAAACCGCCGCAACCGACCGCACTTGGCGCGCGCCGACAAAGCAGTGATAGACATCAGCTTCCGCCAACAACGGCGCGAAGACATCGCCCACCGCACGATGAAAACCCAATCGCACATCACCGCTGCCGGCAAACAAAAACGCCGCTGCAGCGTGAAAGAATTGATCCGCTAGTTATTCATCAAAGAAAACAGAGAGGCTATCCACAATGAGAAAAAAACTATCTGCCATTTTACACGAATTAAAAACAAATTTTGAAGCAAGAAGCTGGCTTTATCTGATAATTGCGATCTTGTTCGCATATTGGTTTATCTATTGACAATCCAATCAAAACAGCTTAACCAGCCCTGTAATAAATAGCCCAGCACCAATCAAATTAAAGCACCAGCCAATTACACTGTCTATGCGAGAGTAACCATAAATTTTGATATTGAGTTCAGGGTGAATTTTTACGCTATAAGGGTGATTTGTCATCTCGCCCAGTGAAATGAAAAATACACCACCAGCTAAAAACATAAAAGGAATGGACGGTAAATCAGGGAATAATTTCAGCCCTGCCACCGTAAAAAGTGCAACACTCAGCAACATCATCACGTTATACCACCGTTCTAAACTAAATTTAGACTGAATTTGTAGCATAGCTACTCCCGATTACTTGTTGTCTGATAGCACAAGTATACCACGTCGGCGAGCGTGGTTAAATAAATCGCCATGATTGACAACCGCCCCCCATTCAGATTAAGATAACCGCACTACAAACCGATAGCGGCTATCCGCACCCGAAAGCATTGCGGCTTTTTTATACCTAAATTTTGGTTAGACCGATTTATGATCGGGTCGAGAGAGCTTAATATAATACCGAAAGGGAATAAGCTCCGCTGTCTATCGGCAGTAGTTGAAGCCCGATCAACCTCGAATAAAAACAAAATGAAAACAAAAATCTCATTTCATCAAACACAAGATAACGACATCATTTACCACCATGCTGATTTTAAAATTGGTAGCGTGGTTTATATGATTATCTTTTCTGATGACAACGATAGCCTGTTTTACTGGTTGGATAATCCAGATATTTCGCCACTTATTCAAGGCAGAAAAACTTTCTCTATCAAGTTTGCTGTGAAAGACTACATTGAATGCGGAAATGACGATCTCTATGCCCCTGCGGATAATCACCAATTCGGCAAAGCAGAAATCCGACAGCTCAAACAACAGCTTGAAATACTTGTTTCAGCGCACTATCAACAATATCAACCGGATTGTTATATTTTCGTGGCAGAACGTTCTTCATTGGTGCGAATGTACAAGAAAATGTGTAGTCAGCCGAGTGAATTTATGGTAAATTTTCAACCAATCACAGATTTAGGCGATGAAAAAGATTGCTTCATTCTGAAAACCCCACACTATAAGGAGGCGTAATGACAGCGAAAACCTTAACCGCAGCGGAATTAAAACGCCAAAAATTAGAGGCATTCCGCCAAGCCTACCAAAAGGCAAAAAACAAATAATTTCCAAATCCCACTTTACAAGGTGGGATTTTTTATATTACTATCCGCCCTAGGTCTCAAAACCTTTTCTAATAGGCGGATAGTTCAACAGTCGCCAACAGCGACTTTTTTTATATCCGTAATCTCGCAACGTCGAGAGGGCGACTAATACAATACCTTCGGGGAATACGTCCAGCTCTAACCTATTAGGGAGCTTTTGAGCCTCTCGGCACCATTCTCAAAAATGGTGCAATCTCAAATAAAACTAATAGGAGTAGTCATCATGACAAACTTAGCAATTCTTAATACCGCTATCCGCACTTTTGAAAATCTTTATTCGCTGAACGATCTGCATAAAGCAAGTGGCAATGAAGAAAAACATCAGCCAAATCGTTTTATGCGTTTGGATACAACCCAAGAGTTAATTACTGAAATTCAAAAAGAAATTAGAACGCCAAATCTGGCGTTCAAAATTCAACGAGGCAGAAATATTCAAGGCACATACGCTTGTGAAGAGCTCGTACTAAGTTACGCGATGTGGATCAGCCCAAAATTTCATTTAGTAGTCCTGCGTGCATTCCTTGCTATGCACAAAGGACAACCGCAACAACTGGCACTGCCTGAACCGGAAAAGAAGATTGACAATGAAAATCAACCACAATATACTGAAGCCCTCTCAAAAAATACAAAGCGGCTTCCGCACCCGACAGACCTTGCGGTTTTTTTATGCCTAAAAGACAATGGCGGGTCGATAGCTGGGAAATACAATACCTTAATGGGAATACCTAGCAGCAGGTTTCTTTGTATGCCTGAGAGTGAGTCCCGCCACCCTCAATCAAATGTGGCTAATCTCTCAAAAAATACAAAGGAGTTAGCTATGGCTAATATCATCACCGCCCACTACAACGGCACTGAAGTTTTCTTCCAAAACGATGCTTTTCTTAATGCGACTGCTATTGCAAAGCATTTTAACAAATCACCTAGACGTTGGTTAGAATTACCAAGCACTATTGAATATATTGAATTACTTAGTAAAAAATTAAATGTCGGAAAATCTGACATTTTAAAAACAACCCGTGGAGTTAATGGTGGAACTTGGCTACACCGTCGATTAGCAGTTGCTTTCGCCCGCTGGCTAAATGTTGACTTTGCTATCTGGTGTGATGAACAAATTGAAAATATTCTAATCGGACAAAACAAACCGCAACAACTCGCCTTGCCAGAACCGGAACCACTGATCTGCCACCTCAACATTGATGAAGCCGTATCCCTCGCATGGTTATGGAAAGCGGCGGAGCAGTGCCGTGAGTTGCTGGAAATCCTTTACCCTGCGCTCGAAAAAATCAGCTCAAGTTATGCCGGTGCGTGCCGAGGGCAAGCCACAGAATACGTCCGCACCATTGAACACGGGCGCAAAGTGGTGGAAAAAATCACTGACGGCATCACCGACCGTGATCACATCGCCGCTTATGTGCTACACGGATTGCGCCGCCACCGCATAAATTAACCCATCCGACCGCACTTTGACACTTTCATTAGCAAAGTGCGGTCAAACACACGCAAAATTCAGCAAAAGGGACAGATTATGGAAGAAGCACTGACCATAAAACAAGCCGCTAAATTGTTAAACCTCAGTTACAACACCGTTTATGCACGCAAAAGAGATTGGGGATTTTTTCAAATGGCAGGCGTGCGGGGTTGGAGAGTGTACAAATCAGATCTTGATCGTCAGCGTCAAAAGGAAAATAATAGTAGCCGTCTATGTGTGCAGGTCGGCGAACAGGAGAAAAGAAAATGCCGATCAGAAAAAACAAAAACGGTATCTGGCAAATTGATTTCACGACACCGACAGGGGAGCGCATTCGATGCTCTAGTCAAACGACTGAAAAAAAGTTAGCACAGGAATACCATGACAAGCTCAAGCACGATGCTTGGAAAATAGAGAAACTTAACAAAAAGCCCGAACGCACGGTGGAAGAGGCGTTAATCCGATTTTTGGAAGATGCCGAACACCAAAAGAATTTGGATACTAAAATTCAGCATGCGGAATATTGGCGTGTGGCAATCGGGCATAAGTTACTCAGCTCTTTAACAAGTGACGACATCTACAATAATTTGCCGACGCACATTCGACGAACAGGACGGAAGCTCGCCCCGGCAACGCAAAACCGCTACCGCACTTCGATTATGCGTGCATTGAATTTGGCGAAACAAGCCGGTTGGGTGGATTCCATTCCCTACATTCAAAAAAATGACGAACCTAAAAAGCGCATTCGTTGGATCACACAGCAAGAAGCTAGCCGTTTGTTGGAAAGTCTTAACCTTGATTGGATGAAGGAGGTGTGTTCATTCGCACTGATGACCGGCGCAAGAATGACCGAAGTATTGACGATGACGTGGGATAAAATCGACTTTGCTCGCAGCCTTGCTTTAGTAACAGGGGATATTGCCAAATCCGGCCACCCGCGTGCGTTACCGCTAGGCCGTGAAGCAATTCATTTTCTACGCCAAAAAGAAACAAAGCGCATTTCCAATTATGTATTTCATCGGGGCAAAGGCAAACTAATCACCGATATAGACCGAGAAGATTTTAAGCGAGCGTTAGAGAGAGCGGACATAAAGGATTTTCGGTTCCATGATTTGCGCCATACTTGGGCGAGTTGGCACGTCCAAAACGGCACGCCTTTACTTGTGCTGAAAGAATTAGGCGGTTGGGAAACAATCGAAATGGTTCAGAAGTATGCGCACTTGAATGCAGGGCATTTATTGACCTACGCAAATCAAGTCAAAATCTCGTCAAACTCGTTGCCGGACTTCTCAAGAAGCATAGCGGGGAATGATGAACTGGAAGAAATTTCAGAAAATAAAAAAGCCGTAAGTTATTGATTTGACGATCATTACTTACGACTTTATTCAGAAAAGTGGCGGAGGAAGTGAGATTCGAACTCACGGAGGGCGTAAACCCTCGCCGGTTTTCAAGACCGGTGCCTTCAACCGCTCGACCATTCCTCCGCACGGTTGACTCTTAACGAGTGGCGCAGATAATACAAATTTCGCTGGGGCAAGTCAACAGTGAATTTCAAATATTTATTTTGGTTGAGGGAATTATAATCAAAGTGCGGTGTTTTTCGGCAAGTGTACAATTTTATTGTCGATAACCGTTGATATTTCAGGCATTAAAAAGCCCTGCATGGCAGGGCTCAGACTGCTGACAAACCCCACTAATTTTTATGGTTAGTGGGTTTTATTTTGGGCGTAGCGGGTCAAAACACTTTTTTAGATTAGATGAAGCTTATATGGCTTAGAATCTGCGTTTAATAAAGCTATTTTTCCTAAAATAAAGCGCAGCAATGCCCATACCCGTAGAGCAATTTTCTTGATATTTTGTGCCATCGCGGCTAAGAAGCATTGGATTTGCACTTTAGTG
>NZ_VDHB01000087.1:0-992 GCF_006227735.1 Testudinibacter sp. 'clade 2' | reverse complement strand
CCGCCGGCACCCTGCATGGCGGCAGCGGCAGACACCACTGCCATAATCATCAACATCACGTCGATTGGCGGACTGGTTGGCTGTAAATTGAATCCAAATGCTAAAATGGCAAGTCCTAAACCCCCCATAACTCCCAAGCCGATGCCGCCAAGCCGGGCACCAATCAAAATACATAGTAAAACTATAGCAAATTGAAATAGAAACATAACTGCTCCATTACTTTAATTATAAATAAGAAATAATTATTCCCTGTTAAAAAGGGAATTGTTCTGTCATCAAATTCTGGTGGTTTATGCAATGATAAACCACCAGACTAGATGGCGCGTATTCTATCAGGAGTGTTATAAAAAAGAGAGTGTAATTCCGCTAAAAACCCGCTTTAAATCAAATTGCCAGCTAATTTTTGCTGAAAACTAAAATGCGATCAGTAAGTGATAGATTGGTGTTGGCTAGCTACTTGACCAAAGTCGCATAATAAGGGCATTATATTGGCATAACTACTAGAGGAGAGGTAGATATGAGTAAAGTATACAATGAAGATTTCTATGGCTGGGTGACAGAGCAGACTGAATTACTGAGAGCTGGGGCACTCAATCAATTAGATATCGAAAATCTTATTGAGGAGATGGAAAGCATGGGGAGAAGTGAACTGTCGCAGCTGAATAATCGATTTCGAATATTGATTGCCCATTTGCTCAAATGGGGCTATCAGCCGAGCCATCGCGGAAAAAGTTGGGAATTGACCATCAAAGAACAGCGAAAAGCGATTGAACGTTTGATAAAAAACTCTCCATCATTAAAAAATCCAATGAATAAAGAAGAGTTCTTAGAGTGGGCGTGGGAGTCTGCTATATTTGATGCCGCACGTAAAACGTCAATGTCAGATTCAGATTTTCCAAGTAAGCCAATCTGGACATTAGAAGAGATTCTAAGTTCGGACTTTTTTCCATAACTAAAAAACATGGCGAACGTGGGCGGATTCGAACCGCCGA
>NZ_VDHB01000086.1:0-2717 GCF_006227735.1 Testudinibacter sp. 'clade 2' | reverse complement strand
AAGCCGGTACCGGCTTGGTACACACTGCGCCGGATCACGGCTTGGACGACTATAACATCGCACAAAAATACGACATTGCGATGGTCAATTTGGTCAATGACGACGGTACGTTTAACCAACGCACGCCATTTTTCGCCGGGTTAAATGTGTTCAAAGCCAATCCGTTGGTGATCGAGAAATTAAAAGAGACCAACAGCCTGCTGAAAGTGCAAACCATCGCTCACAGCTATCCGCACTGCTGGCGCCACAAAACCCCGATTATTTTCCGAGCCACGCCGCAATGGTTTATCGGCATGGAAACCCAAGGGTTGCGCCAACAAGCATTAAAAGAGATTCAAGGAGTGCAGTGGATTCCGGATTGGGGACAAGCGCGGATCGAAACCATGGTGGCAAACCGCCCCGACTGGTGTATTTCGCGTCAGCGTACTTGGGGCGTGCCGATGACCCTGTTTATCCACAAACAGACCGAAGAACTGCACCCACGCTCATTGGAATTGCTGGAACAAGTGGCGCAACGCGTCGAAAAGAGCGGTATTCAAGCTTGGTGGGATCTGGATCCGAAAGAGCTGTTGGGTGATGACGCCGAACAGTACAGCAAAGTGCCCGATACACTGGATGTTTGGTTCGATTCCGGTTCAACCTATTCAACCGTGGTCGCCACCCGTCCGGAATTTGCCGGCAAAGCCGCCGATATGTATCTGGAAGGCTCCGATCAACATCGTGGCTGGTTTATGTCCTCATTGATGTTGTCTACCGCCACCGATAATAAAGCGCCATATCGTCAAGTCTTAACCCATGGTTTCACCGTAGATGCGCAAGGGCGCAAAATGTCGAAATCGATCGGTAATACGATTGAGCCACAAAAAGTGATGAACAGCTACGGCGCCGATATTCTGCGTTTATGGGTAGCATCCACCGATTATACCGGCGAAATTGCGGTGTCCGATGACAACTTTAAACGCACCGCCGATATGTATCGCCGGATCCGTAACACCATGCGTTTCTTATTGGCAAACCTGAACGGCTTCGACCCGAAAACCGATATGGTGAAACGTGAAGAGATGATCACGCTGGATCGTTGGGCGGTGGATTGTGCCTTGCAAGCGCAACAAGATATTGCCAACAACTACGACAATTATCAATTCCACTTGGTGGTGCAGCGCTTGATGCGTTTCTTCTCAATTGAGATGGGCTCGTTCTATCTGGATATTATCAAAGACCGCCAATACACCACCAAAGCCGACAGCGTGGCACGCCGCAGCTGCCAAACCGCACTTTACCATATCGCGGAAGCGGCAGTACGTTGGATTGCGCCAATTTTATCGTTCACCGCCGACGAAGTTTGGTCCTACCTGCCGGGCGAACACAGTGAATTCGTGTTTACTGAAGAGTTGTATGACGGGCTGTTCGCATTGGACAGCCATGAAAGCATGAACGACAACTATTGGCAGCAGATCCTCAAAGTGCGGTCAGAAGTCAACCGAGTATTGGAACAAGCCCGTGCCGACAAAGTGATCGGCTCCGGATTGGAAGCGGAAGTTACGCTATACGCCGATGAACAGCTTTTACCGCAGTTGCAACAGCTCGGCGCAGAGTTGCGTTTTGTGTTAATCACTTCAAAAGCTGAAGTCAAACCGTTAAGCACAGCTGATGTGGCAGTAGGCGAACTGAATGGCTTAGCGGTCAAAGTGATCCGCTCGCCGCACGAAAAATGCCCACGCTGCTGGCACTATTCCGACACTATTGGCAGCAACCCTACACATCCGCACTTATGCAGCCGTTGTGTGGAAAATGTGGACGGTGAGGGCGAAGTGCGCGAGTTTGCGTAAGTTGCGTAAGTTGCGTAAGTTTGCTATTCCGGCTTTGACTTGACCAATGCCTCCGAAAGGGGGCATTATATTAGGCACAATCATTAGAGGAGAAAAATTGATGAGATTAGAAACCTGTAATAGCATGAACAGTGATACATTATTACGTGCGACAGAATTGCGCCAAATACTGGAAGAACGCTTGGAAGCGGAGTGGGAACATGACGCAGCAGACCGTGCTTTAAAGGCGTATGAAGCTTTTAAACGAGGGGAAATGAAAGGCTATATCATCGAAAACGGTGTTGAAAAAGAGGTTAAATATGGCGTATAGGTTCATCAGGTTAGCATCGCTGAAAAAGGCTCTGCGAAATCTGAAGAATCCTATGGCAGAGAAAGAAATTAACGATTTCATCGACACCAAACTGGACGGTTGCGAAAATCCTCGTGACCGTTCTTTGCATTACAAGCCGTTAAAAGGTACAAAACTTGCTGGACAATGCCGATATAGAATCGGGGATTACAGGCTAATCGCTATTATTGACGATACCGACGTGGTCATTATCGGAGTCGAGACTGCACATCGGAAAGAGATATACAGGAGGAGAAGATGAAAGATGAAAATACCGTTTCTATCCCAAAAAGTGAATGGGATGAGATGTCATCCGAAATCTGTAAACATCTTGGTATCACAGATTTAAAATATCGAGATGACGTTGCAAAAGCCTATGCTGAAGCAATATTAAGGGAACTATCAGAAAACCCTGAACAACGATCACGTTATCCATCTTTATTCAGATAACTTTATTCAAATACGCTTAAGCACACACCCACAGTATAAGGGGAGATTTTAAGTCTGCCCTTATTTTTCAGTTTTGGAACGCTAGAACAAAATCATATTTTTTACACTAA
>NZ_VDHB01000085.1:0-7615 GCF_006227735.1 Testudinibacter sp. 'clade 2' | reverse complement strand
ATGAAAGGCTTTATTAAAAGTTCCATATTATATTTTCACCTTTTAATTTTAATCGGTGGTGGTGTAGTAGCACTGAATAATAATGTGATGAAGGCTGTTTTAGTGTTAAAACAGCCTTCGTTTTTTGGGAGCGTTGTTATCACAGCACCATTGCGGCAATCCAGCCGAAAATAACCAAGGGAATATTGAAGTGGATAAAGGTCGGCACGACTGAATCCCAGATGTGGTCATGTTTGCCGTCAATATTCAAACCGGATGTCGGTCCCAGCGTTGAGTCGGAGGCCGGGGAGCCGGCGTCACCTAAGGCGGCGGATACGGCAACCAGCGAGACGGTCGCCATTTCAGAGAAGCCTAAACTGATGCAAATCGGTACATAAATAGCAGCAATAATTGGCACGGTGGAGAAAGAAGAACCGATTCCCATGGTGATAAACAGACCGATCAACAACATAATCAATGCTGCCCAGCCTTTATTGTCACTGCCGATGGTTTCGCTGAAGGTTTGCACCAACGCCGCAACGCCGTGAGTTTCTTGAATCACATTGGCGAAACCGGAGGCGGCGATCATCACGAAGCCAATCATCGCCATCAATTTTAAGCCTTGCTGGAACAGATCATTGCTCTCTTTTAATTTGAAAATGCCCCCCAAGGCGAAAATAATCAAGCCAACCAAACCGCCGACAATAATCGAATCGGTATAGAGCTGCAAACCAAAGGTGAGTACGATAGCTAAAAGGCTCACTGCCACATGAAAGCGACTAATTTGACTGACTCGATCTTCAATATCATCTGCGGTTGGTTCAGGCGTTGCAACCAGATATTCGCGTGGTTTGCGATAGGTGTAGAACACTGCAATCAGCAAGCCTAGAATCATGCCCAACACCGGAATCAGCATCGAAGCAGAAACTTGAGCAGCCGTGGTGTGCAAGCCTAATGCTGCGCCCGCTTCATTAATTTTGGTAACCAGAATATTATCAATAAAAATCTTACCGAAACCGACCGGCAAAATCATATAGGTTGCAGTTAAACCGAACGTCAACACACAGGCGACGGCACGGCGATCCAGTTTCAGACGGTTCATGATGTCCAGCAATGGCGGCACCACGATAGGAATAAAGGCAATGTGTACCGGCAGGATGTTTTGTGAGGCGACGGCAAACAGGGTCAATAGCAGTAGCACTAAATATTTAAACCAGAACAACGCCTTTTCACTAGGTTGTTTACCCAGTTTTTTGATCACCTGCACCGCAAGCAGATCAGTCAAACCGGAACGGGAAATTGCCACGGCAAAAGCACCCAAAATAGCATAGTTCATCGCGACCGAAGCACCACCGCCTAAACCGTTGGTAAAGGTGGCTACGGTAGTTTGAATGTCCATGTTGCCAAGCAAACCGGCAGCCAGTGCGGAAATAATCAGGGCGATGACCACATTAATCCGCATCAGGCTCAGTGCCAATAACAGAATAATCGACAACACCACATTGTTGGTGAGTAACATAACGGTTGGTTCCTTAATTAAAAAAAAGAAATAGCAAAAGTAAAATAAAATAGAATTCTAAAACAAAGCGCAATAAATTTCTGCAATTTATTGGTTTTCGAGATTAAATAAGCGAAATCCATCCAGTTGTTTTAAACGATTCACCATAAAACAGAATAATTCTGCGGTTTTTTCAGTGTCATATAAAGCAGAATGGGCTTGTTTGGCGTCAAACGCAATATTTGCTGCTTGGCAGGCTTTAATTAATACGTTATTACCGAACATAAAAGCACTGAGGGTAGCGGTATCAAAGGTGCCAAACGGATGGAATGGGTTACGTTTCAACTGGCAACGCTCAGCCGCTGCCATTAGAAAGCCGTGATCAAAGGCGGCATTGTGCGCCACAATAATTGAGCGTTTGCAGTCAGCGGCTTTTTGGGTGCGGCGCACCATCTTAAAAATTTCACTCAAGGCATGTTCTTCACTGACTGCGCCGCGCAACGGGCTTTCAATATCAATGCCGTTAAATTTGAGTGAGTCTGGGTTGATGTTTGCCCCTTGGAACGGCTCAACATGAAAATGGCATTTCTCATCCGGCTGCAACAGTCCCTCGTGATCCATTTTTAAGGTCACGGCTGCGATTTCCAGCAGCGCATCGGTTTTAGGGTTAAATCCGGCGGTTTCGATATCGATGATCACCGGAAAATATTGCCGAAAACGATTTTTCAACAAATTGAAGTCGGTTTCAGTAGCGGCTTGAGTTGGGGATTGTGCTGTTGTGCTCACAAAAGAAATCCTGTATCGGGAATATCAAACCGGTGTGAATTCACACCGGCAAAGAGAGAATAAATTAAGCGAATTAATTGCCTAAACCGGCTTTGGCGCTTTTATTTTCAATGAATTCAACTTTGTAACCGTCTGGATCTTCGACAAAAGCAATCACCGTGGTGCCGCCTTTGACCGGACCGGGTTCACGGGTGACGTTGCCACCGGCAGACCGCACTTTGTCGCAGGTGGCATAAATATCGTCGGTGCCGATAGCAATATGGCCATAGGCCGTGCCTAATTCGTATTCAGTGACACCCCAATTATAGGTCAGCTCCAACACCGCACTTTTGTCTTCATCATCGTAACCCAAAAATGCCAACGTATAGCGATATTCGGTATTTTCGCTTTTACGCAGCACTCGCATTCCCAGCGCTTCGGTATAAAATTTGATTGAGCGATCCAAATCGCCGACACGTAGCATAGTATGTAAAATTCGCATAATTCACTCCTGAATGGTTAACAGAATAGGCAATATGGCATTATAATGCCGTATTATCAATAATTTCGATTTATTCTATCATGTTGGGTATTTTATGTCAGATCAAACCGACAACAAATCACGGATTGTGTTTTTAGCGCTGCTGCCGGTGATGGTGTTGCTTGCCAGTGAAACCGCACTTTTTTATCTGCAACAGCATTTGTTGAGCTTTGTTGCCATATTTTCCTTTGCCGTGCTCAGTTGTCAATTAGCAATCCAAATCGTATTTGTTAAAGGCGAAATTTGCAACGGGCAGCGTTTTCGCTTGGTTAAGGTCAATTTGTGGTTGGTACTGTATTGGGCTGGCTTATTGCTGCTTGGTACGATGGCAGCAAAACGCTATATTCCATTGGCGCTGTTGATCGGCGCGGCACTACTGCTTTTGATTACGGTATGGCAGCAACCAAAAGAGGATATTCGCTTGCAGCGCGGCATTCTGTTGTTTGGTACGGTTTGCGGTATATTGGGCTTGTTTTGTTATGTGGCGATTTTGCTGAATTTACCGTTGCAAGATGGGTTAATTTACAGTCCGTTCAGCCAATTGCTGCTGGGGTTGATTGTGGCGAACTGGCAACTGCGTTTATCACGCAACCGTTTGCAAGGCTTTCTGGCGTTATTGCCACGTTTGATGCTGTTAACGTTGTTACTCAACGCAATTTACAGTGTTGGTATTTTATTGGCGTTGCATGTGAATTTGCTGCTGCCGACCATCAGCAGCAGTGCCTTTGCCGGGTATTTTGCGTTGCATTTAGTGCTGGGCATCCTGTTGTTCTGGCTGATTTTAAAACAAAAAGTGCTGGATTTGCGTTGGCTATCGCTCCTGCTGTTGCTGACCCTGTGTTTGCCGTTGCTGCTGATGTCGGCCTATTTGCCGCTCTAAAATTAACTGTGAGTGAACATTGGTTATGTGGAAAAAATGTCTGATTGCCTGCTGCGCCTTGCTACTGTTGCTGGCGGCAATGGTCGCTTGGTTGTTGTTTGGCAATGGCATTCAAAAAACCGCAAACTATTTTCTTGCCCCGGATTTTCAAATTCAACTGAATCAACCCCTGAGAATTGATCGACAAGCGATCACCTTGCCGGAGATTCAGTTGACCAGTTTAAAACACGGCTGTCAACTGACAGAAACCACGCCAATTCGCTTTATTTGGCAACAGCGTAGACTGTTCTCTGAGCAAGTGCGGTTGGATTATAGCTGTTTGCAACAGATGATCGCACAAGAGGCGACAACAACCGAGCAGCCGCCTTTCACTCTCACACGCCTGTTTGCCTTATTGCCACTGGGCGAAGTGGAAATTGCCGATATTGAGTGGCAAAATAGCCAAGCCGAGCACAATCCACAGCTGCAACGCTTGCTTGCAGCCAGCACCCGACTTAAGGCGGTGCGACAAGATGATCAGCTGCGTCTGCAATTGAGCGTAAGCGAATATCAAGACGGGCAAGCTTATGCGTTGGCAAATGCGGATGGCATTTTAGTTGATAAAACATTAACCGCATTGTTGGTTTATCAGCCTGATGAACAACAACACCATCAAGTGACATTAACGGCTGATTTGGCAGACAGCGTCGAGCAGCTACCCCTCAGCGCTGATCTGGATTATCACTGGCGTTCGCCGGAGGTGATTATTCCGCAGGGCGGCATAACGTTAAACTGGAAGCAGCAGCAAGCGCAGTTGCAGCTGTATGAAGTGGTTGATCAGGAGCAACATCAACTGCTGGCGCTGCCGTTTGATATTAAAAACGGACGGCTACACATCAGTAAAGCCCGTTTCAATTGGGCAAAACAGCTGCCGCAACCGCTCAATGGCTTCCTTGATTTAGACCTACAGCCAACCGCTCAAAACCGCGCTTTTTGGAACAGTTTCCCGCTGAATATCAATTTTCGGTTGTCGCTGCTGACCAGCGGCGACAAAGGCAAAGGGCAGGTTGTGATTCAAGGATTAGACGGCAAAATTGATCGACAATCGTTGGATATTCCGCTGCAAGTCAATGGCGAAGTGAAATCCTTCGACAGTATTTTTTATACCAATCTGCCAATGCGGCTTGAAGGGGATTTATACCGACCATTGTTGCGTTTTTTAAGCGGCTCGTTGTTGCGTATGACCGGCAATACTGAATACATCGATATCGAAGAGCTGCGTTTGCCGCTGGCAGGCGTAGTGGTCGGGCAGTATGGGGTCAAAGGGCGGTTGCAAGCGATTTTGAAGGGTAAAACCCGACAATTTGAACAAATTGAGTTGCACCTTGACGGGCGGGCGAATGAATTTATTGCCGGCATTCATTCTATTTTTAATATTCGTTCGGCACAGGAAGTAATTCAACTGTCGGAAACCTCTGCCACGAATCGTTGGAACTGGAATTTTTGGGGCAACGCCAAAATACCGAGCCTGAAAAGTGCGGTCAATCTGCGTGGTCGTGGCTTTTGGCAGGACAGCTTGCTGAACATTCAGCTGTTGGACGGCGATTTGCAACGCTTCACCTTGCCGGGAGTGCAGGTTGGCGCTTTGCAATTGTCCTTGTCGCAAAACCTGTTATGGGATTATCAACAGCAGCAAATCAGTGGAGCGTTATCGGTGAAAACACCGCATATTCGCTTGGATTACGGCGGGCAAATTTTACAGCCGGATATCAGCGTAACGCTCGACGGAAAAGATTTCTCGGATCTGAATTTAAAAAGCGAGTTGAAAGCTGATCGTTTGGGGCCGATCCGCTTATTTTCCAGTTATCAAGACGGTATGTTACGTGGTAACATTTACTGGCCGCAACAATCCTCCGATGTATTTCAACCACTGTTTCCAAAGCGCTGGAACTGGCTGATTCAACGTGGCACGATTCGTGGACAAACTGCATTTTCGATTACACCGCAAAACGGTTTGGTTGCCGGGGGACATATTGCGATTCAAAACGGCAGTATTTCGCTGCCAAACGGCGCGATCAGCGGTATCAACTTCTCATTGCCGTACCGCTATCAGGATCAACATTTCCAATTGGGCGTAAAACAGCCGGTTGAGATCAAAATCGCGCAGTTGGATAACGGCGTGCGGTTAAATGATGTGTCACTACAACTACAGGGCTATTATCCCTACAGCCGTCAATATCCGCTGTCATTGACAAAGCTGCATCTAAGACTGCTAGGCGGTGAACTGAATGTGGACAAATTCTCTTTGCCGCAGCATAATCCAGCCTATTTGCGCTTAAATGGCATTGAATTGGCTGAGATTTTGCAGTTAATGCAATATAATCAGTTAGAAATGCGTGGTAAAGTGAATGCCAAGTTGCCGTTTTGGATCGAAAATTCAGACTGTATTATTTGTGACGGCGTGATTGAACAGGGCAATGATTGGCGCATTCATTTAAGCGATGAATTAATACGCAAAATCGAGCAGGGCGGCGGCATTACCGAACGGATTCTGACCAATTTGATGGAAACCATGGATGTTTACGATTCGAATATCAAGGTGAATCTATTGACAGACGGTACCGGTTTGATGAATGCGAAAATTAAAGCCAACAATGCGCTGCAAAATCCGATCTTCTTGAATTATAACCATAAAGAGAATGCATTTGATTTGTGGGATTCTATTAATTTTGGTTCAGAGCTACAGCAGCAGCTGGAATATCGACTTTACCAAAAACAGAATCAGGAAAATCAAAACCAATGAAATTAAAGGGAATTATTATGTTAAACCCGAAGCAGTGCGTGGGGCTGCTGTTTGCCGTATTTTTTACCGTCGCTTGCGTGCCGAAAATTCAATTGGAAACCCCTAAAGAGGGGATTACCATTAATATGAATGTGGAAGTCGAGCATAAAATTCAAATTGAAACGGATGAGAATACTCGCAAAATTCTAGGCGAATAGTGCTAGGCAATCATAGCGTCAAATACCAAGAGTATCGAATTATTGGTTGCCGCCTTTCCAATTCATCCAGTCAAATGTGCGGGTCGGCAACAGACGACGCAGCCACCAATACAGTTTGGTTGGAAAAGTGACCCGGTAACGCGGTTTGGGCGAATTACTTTCAAGACAGCGCAAAACTGCTTTGGCACAGGCTTCAGCTGGCAGGGTAAACGGATTGGCATTGCCGCTGGCATTTAAACGCTGTAGCTGTTGCTGATAGGCGTTGCGATGCACACTATTTTGCCAATCAATATGTTGCTCAAATTTCGCCAAGGCATTGGGGCGAAAGCGGCTGCGGATCGGACCGGGTTGTAGCAGGCTGACAAAAATCCTGCTGCCGCGCAATTCAGTACGCAAGGTGTCGCATAAGCCTTCCAGGGCGAATTTACTGCTGTTATACGCACCACGCCATGGCATGGCGGCAAAGCCTAAAATGCTGCTGTTGACGATAATCCGTCCGTGACCTTGTTGACGGAAAACCGCCATCGCATAGCGAATGCAGTCCCAAGTGCCGAACACATTGGTTGCAAACTGCTGTTGTAATGCGCTGTGGCTGATATCTTCTACCGCACCGGTTTGTCCGTATCCGGCATTACAGAAAATCGCATCTAAAGTGCGGTTTGCGCTGATCTGTTGTATAACCTGTTGGATTTGTTGTAAATCGGTGATGTCCAGTTGCACACATTCCAGCCCCTCTTGCTGCAAACGAGCCACATCTTCCGCCTTGCGACAACTGGCGATCACTTGCCAATCGTGCTGTTGAAGGTAAAGTGCGGTTGCATAGCCAATGCCGCTGGAGCAGCCGGTGATTAAAATGGTTTTTTTCATGGTGATTAGGGTCTGTTGATCTTTGTTTATAATTTGAGCTATAGACGCTTTTTCGCCCCTCTTTTCGCCAATAAATAAGGCAAAAGCCGTGAAGTTTAGTCATTCT
>NZ_VDHB01000084.1:0-10846 GCF_006227735.1 Testudinibacter sp. 'clade 2' | reverse complement strand
AAAGATCAACAGACCCTATGCGTAACGCTATCTTTTTCGCTATAATCTTCGCTCGCAGCAGAAAGAGGTGGCTATGATTGAAGGTTTATTGATCGTCTTGGGACCGATGTTTTTCGGTTATTTAATTAAAACAACAAACAGAAACTGGTTGAATCGAATTAACAAAGCCGTGATGGCACTGCTGTATTTGATTTTATTGATTATGGGACTCTCTTTAGGACAAATGGATGATCTTGCGGTGCAACTGCCGATTATTGCGTTGTCTGCCTTCACGTTTATCAGCCTGATACTGGGATTAAATCTGCTGGCGCTGCTGATTTACGACAAAATCTCGCCACGTCCGCTACGCCACCATAGCGAACAGATGCCGTCCCGCCTACGCTTGATGCTGGATTCTCTACTGATGTCCTCGATGGTGTTTTTGGGTTTTATTTTAGGGCTGTTCAGTAAAGGACATTTGAATATACCGCTGAACAGCAGCACTTATGTCTTGCTTGCACTGATCTTTTTGATCGGGATTCAATTACGCAACAACGGCATTGCACTGCGTGAGGTGCTGTTTAATAAACGGGGAATTTACACGGCGATAATTGTCACTATCAGCGCCTTGCTCGGTGGAATCCTGGCTGCAATGATATTGGATTTACCGATTTCACAAGGCTTGGCGATCGCCTCCGGCATCGGTTGGTACTCTTTATCGAGTGTGATGATCAATGATGCTTGGGGTCCGGTTTTCGGCAGTATCGCCTTTTTTAATGATCTGTCACGAGAAATCCTCAGCCTGTTTTTGGTGCCGTTTTTTATGCAGCAGCACCGCTCGACTGCGGTTGGCATCACCGGTGCAACCGCACTTGACTGCACCTTACCGGTCATTCAACGTTCCGGCGGCATGCAAGTTGTACCGTTGGCGATTAGCTACGGATTTATCATCAATATCTTGGTACCAATTTTATTAGTCTTTTTTATCAATTTATAGCCACAACAAAAGACCGTCGTTTTCCTCGACGGTCTTATCAACACCACCTTATCTAAATCCAAGGCTTATCCACCTTTGCGCAGCGTTTCCAACTCATCCAGCAATTGCAAGATCAGTGCAGTAGCAGGAACGCTGGCTTCAAAATCACGACTGATTCGGTGCGCACGGCGAATTCGCGACAGTTGAAAACCGCTATAACTCGCCTGTTGCGGCTTGCCGTGAACCGAGATGATCTCCTCTTCAATCACACTGACCACCCAATCAATATTATTGTCGCAGGCGCACACGATCTCTTCAAAAGTCAGTTGAATATCTTGTTGTTCGGTCATCATCGTCCTCCTTAAGCTTGGTAATAATCGGCTAGCTGCTGCCAAGCGGCTTTATCCGCATCACTGTCGGCAGGCGGCAACACAATATTCAGCAACAAATACAAATCACCGGCGTCCTTATTCGGAATACCTTTGCCTTTCAAGCGCAAACTTTGTGCGTTACGGCTGTTGGCAGGAATATTCAGGTTAAATTTGCCTGCGATGGTTTCCAACTCTATTTTGCCGCCGAGCGCTGCAGTCCAAGGCATAATATCAATGCGTTGATACACGTCTTTACGTTGATCCACATACAAGCGATCCGATTGATGAAAGCGAATTTTCAGGTATAAATCGCCGTGTTCGCCGCCATTAAACCCCGGCAATCCTTGCCCACGCAAACGAATTTGCTGCCCTTCAATAATCCCTTTCGGAATCTTGACTTGCAACGTTTTGCGCTCATAGCTCATCTGCCCGTCGGCAGTTAAAGTTGGCATATCCAAGCTTAAGCTACGATCACTGCCGTGATAAGCCGCATTAATATCAATGCTCAATTCGGCGTGTTGATCCTCGCCTTTGCTGGGTCCGCTCGGGCGAGAAGCCTGTCCACGCCGACCGGCACTACCAAAGGCTGAAAAGATGTCGTCAAAACGGAAATCGCCACTACCGAAAGGTTGCCCGTCGCCGAAATGGCTGCCTGAAAAATCATGCGATTCATACCCGTAGCGACGTGGATCAAAATCTGCGCCTTGATTAGTACGCCCGGCAAATGGATTTTCCAGCATTGCATCATATTCGGCACGCTTTTCTGTATCTTTCAGGGTTTCATAAGCCACATTGATTTCGCTGGTTTTCTGGTCAGCATCTGCTTCGGTACTAATATCCGGGTGGTATTTTCGCACTAATTTGCGGTAGGCTTTCTTGATGTCGTTAGCGCTGGCATCTTTCGCCACCCCCAACACCTCATAATAATTTTTACTTGCCATTTCACTCTCCTTCAACAGACCCTAGTAAGCACCGGTAAAAGTTTGTTTGCCAAAATAGCATAGCGCCATTTGTTTTTTGTCGCAATGGGATTATCCAACTGCGACGACAGCTAAAATCAAGATAACTGCGCGGTTAACAAAAAGGGCGAATCTAAATTTATCCGCCCTAAGCATAAAAAACTCGCTGATTATAGCGCTTCGATATTCAAATACTGCGCTTTAAGTTTTTCCATACCGTCTTGATATTCCGCCATTTTTGACCGCTCTTTATCGATTACCGCTGCCGGGGCTTTGGCGACAAAGCCCTCGTTTGACAGTTTATTTTCGATACGGGCGATCTCATTTTGCAAACGTTCGATCTCTTTGTTTAAACGTGCTAATTCAGCGGTTTTATCAATAAAGCCTGCCATCGGTACCAGCAGTTCGCAACCGCCGACCAATTTCGCCACCGACAGCGGTGCGGTTTCTCCTTGCGCCAAGACTTGCACTGAATCCAATTTCGCCATATTTTGCAGCAAAGTGCGGTTTTTGGCTAAACAAGCCGCTTCGCTCTCATTTAAATTCCGCAACAACAGATCCAAGCCTTTGCCCGGCGGAATGTTTTTCTCAGCGCGGATATTACGTACATTGACGATAATCTCTTTCAACCACTCGATTTCATCCAGTGCGGTTTGATCAACTAACGCCGCATCATAACTTGGGAACGGCTGCAACATAATGGTTTCGCCAACTACCCCAACCAAGCCTTTCGCCCGTTGCCAAATCTCTTCGGTGATAAACGGAATAATCGGGTGCGCCAATCGTAGTAAACTTTCCAGCACGGTTAATAACGTGTGGCGTGTACCACGTTGCTGCGCTTCACTGCCGCTGTTAAACATCGGTTTGGTCAATTCTAAATACCAGTCGCAGAACTGATTCCAGGTGAATTCATACAGAATATTCGCAGCCAAATCAAAACGATAACCGTCCAATGCCTGACGGAACGCCTGCACCGTATTATTATATTCCGCCAAAATCCAACGATCCGCCAGTGACAGCTCTTTTTCGCCTGCGCCAAAACCGCAATCTTTGCCTTCGGCATTCATCAGCACAAAACGACTGGCATTCCATAATTTGTTACAGAAATTACGGTAACCTTCCAGGCGGTTCATATCCCAGTTGATGTCACGTCCGTTTGAGGCTAGTGCGCTCAAGGTGAAGCGCAACGCATCGGTGCCGTGTTGGTTGATACCGTTCGGAAACGCTTTGCGTGTGGCTTTTTCGATTTTTTCTGCCAACTGCGGTTGCATCATATTGCCGGTGCGTTTTTCCACCAAGGCTTGCAAATCAATACCGTCAATCATATCCAACGGATCGATCACGTTACCTTTGGATTTCGACATTTTTTGCCCGCTTTCATCACGGATCAAACCGGTAACATACACGGTTTTGAACGGGACTTGCGGCTTACCGTCTTTATCTTTGATAAAGTGCATGGTGAACATAATCATTCTGGCAACCCAGAAGAAGATAATGTCAAACCCGGTGATCAATACGCTAGTCGGGTGGAACATCGCCAAATCAGGGGTTTGCTTCGGCCAACCCAAGGTGGAAAACGTCCACAAACCGGAAGAGAACCATGTATCCAGCACATCATCATCTTGACGCAATTCGATATCGGCGGCTAGGTTGTGTTTCGACCGCACTTCCGCTTCATCACGGGCGACATACACGTTGCCTTGGTTGTCGTACCACGCCGGAATACGGTGTCCCCACCACAATTGGCGCGAAATACACCAGTCTTGAATATCACGCATCCAGGAAAAATACAGGTTTTCATACTGTTTCGGCACAAATTGAATCTCGCCGTTTTCTACTGCACGAATCGCCTCTTTTGCCAATGGCGCCACGCTGACATACCATTGATCGGTCAGCATCGGTTCAATCGGCACGCCGCCACGGTCACCGTAAGGTACTTTCAGATCGTGCGGTTTGATTTGATCGAGTAAACCCAACTCTTCAAACTCGGCAACCAACTGTTTACGCGCCGCAAAACGTTCTAAACCACGATAGTTTTCCGGAATAAAGGCTTGGTAATCGGTATTGGCTTTGCCGTCGCTGTTCAGCACTTCCGCTTGTTCACGAATATCCGCATTCAGGGTCAATACATTCACCATCGGTAAATTATGACGTTTGCCGACTTCATAGTCGTTGAAATCGTGTGCCGGTGTGATTTTCACAACACCGGTGCCAAACTCACGATCAACATAGTCATCAGCAACAATCGGAATTTCACGATTAGCCAATGGCAATAATACCGTTTTACCGATTAAGGATTGATAGCGTTCATCTTCCGGATGCACCGCCACCGCGGTATCGCCCAACACGGTTTCAGGGCGCGTCGTGGCGACCACTAAATAATCCAAACCGTCTGCGGTTTTTGCACCGTTTGCCAACGGATAGCGGAAATGCCACAAACTGCCTTTGCTCTCTTTGTTTTCCACTTCCAAATCAGAAATCGCGGTATGCAGTTTCGGATCCCAATTGACCAAGCGTTTGCCGCGATAAATCAAGCCCTCTTCATGCAAACGCACAAACACCTCTTTCACTGCATCAGACAAGCCTTCGTCCATGGTGAAACGCTCACGCTCCCAATCAACCGAGTTGCCAATGCGGCGCATTTGCTGGCTGATAGTACCACCGGATTCAGCTTTCCATTGCCAAATACGGTCAATAAAGGTTTCACGGCTGAAATCATGTCGAGTTTTGCCTTCTTCGGCGGCAATTTTACGCTCAACCACCATTTGCGTCGCGATACCGGCATGATCCGTCCCCGCCTGCCACAAGGTATTATCGCCCTGCATACGGTGATAACGAATCAAGGTATCCATTAATGTCTGCTGGAACGCATGCCCCATATGCAAACTGCCGGTGACATTCGGCGGCGGAATCGCAATGCTGTAACTCGGACGAGAACGATCTTCCGACGGTTTAAAATAGCCGCTTTCTTCCCAATGTTTATACAGCGTTTGTTCTACTGCCGATGCTTCAAAGCGATCCGGCATTTCAAAGGTTTTTGTCATAGGTTTCTCTATCTTATTGATTAACAATATTAGGATTGTTTTCTTTTAGAATAAAAATACTCGGCTATTTTCTCTTGTACTTTTAATTCGCGTTGTTCGAAATTTTCAATTTCTTGTTTTAATTCATTAAGCAATTCTTGCTCTGATGGCAAATACATCTGATACCGACTGGCAAAAATCTGATTTTGATTTTCCGGCAAGGTAATACTCACGTTTATCCGCATTTTCAAACGGCAATAATAACTTATAATGCGTCCAACTCAATTGTGTCCGCAGTGCGGACACAATCGGAAAAAGACGATAAAATTGACGATAACGAGCAAGCTGGCGACGAGAAAAACCGCTTCCAAACTCTGGCTGCAGTTGCTCGGAAAGATAACGAATCAAATAACTGCCATAATCCGCTCGCTCTTGCCCAAGCTGCTCTTCTTCAAAAATACGTTTACCAATATGCCAATACATCAAGGTGCGTTGGTGATCAACAACTCGAATCGCTTGTTCGCGCGATTGATGAATGATCAGCTTAACATCGGTAATCATATTCTGTGAAATGAGCATTATTTGTCTCTACTAATTTAGATATGCAAAATCACGAAACTTGCTGTGTCGTCAATTCAAATCCCAGCTGACGATACTGTTTATAGCGCTCACGCGCCTGAATTTTGGCTTGTTCTTCAACGGGTACGAAATCAATCACCTGATTAAAGCTGTTGGCAAAATCCGGAACCGCACTTTGCAGTGAAATCAGCAGATCGCGCCGTTGGCTATTGCGTTTGCCGAGCCAACTGATTTCAATTGGGGTGGCATAAGTGGTGATTTCGCCGGACAAATTATGCGGCACGAACTGTTCCGGATCACGCTGCCATAACGCTTCGTCCAGCAGCAACGCCTGTTGTTCCGTTTCACAGGCAATCAACACCCGTTTGCCCAAGCGCCACGCATCAGCTGCCAAATCACAGCTCAGCGCTTCTTGCGCATTCAGTTCCGAATCCGCTTTCTCCGCCTGCAAAAGATAAAATTGTGCTTGTTTCACCACTCGTTGCCCTATTTTTTGTATTCAAGCTCCAGTTATAAGCTTCCACATTCAAGATTCAAGTATTTCCATGCCTTGATTATCGCCTGAAATAAACGGTTAATTTTAGCGAAAAAAGCGTCGTAACGAAAGGAGAAAATATAAGTCGGAATATAAAACAAAAAGTGCGGTCGTAAAAAAATCGCCACCTTATCAATGACAAGATGGCGATTCTGTTCTTTTTAAATCAAATGAAGTGTCAAGCGATTGTATCTCGGATTTGCTCTAGATCATAATCACTCGGGATAACCTCCACCGGATTGACTTTCGCTAAAATCCCTTCCAGCTTTTTAGTCGGACGACATTGTGAAACTACTGCGCTTCCTAACGCAACAGAACGATATTTTGCCTTATTCAGTGCCACACAAATCTGTTCAGCATCCTGTTCCGATGCACATTCAAATTTCCGCACGACTAAAGGTGCAAGCGCCATGACAACCTCCTTTATATAATTAATTTAAAGATAATAGAAAATAGGCAGCGCTAACTATACACCATTTTTTGCTTAAATTTATAGCTAAAACCGACGAAAATTTGATTTCATGCCTATTTTTAGTACTTATTTTGCTTTATTTAATAAATATTGCAGCAATAATGCGACCGGACGCCCGGTTGCACCTTTCTCTGCACCGGATTTCCATGCCGTGCCGGCGATGTCTAAATGTGCCCAAGGATATTTTTTCGTAAAGTTAGATAAAAATGCTGCTGCGGTGCTCGCGCCCCCCCAGCGACCACCAATATTGGCAAGATCGGCGAAATTAGATTTCAGCTGCTCCTGATACTCTTCACTCAACGGCAGGCGCCAAGCTTTATCCAGTGATTGTTGAGCAGCATGCTCCAGTTCCGCTGCCAACTGATCATCACTCGTAACCAAACCACTGTTGTGCTGCCCCAATGCGACCACGCAAGCGCCGGTTAACGTGGCGACATCAATCACCACTTCCGGCTCGAAACGTTCCACATAAGTCAACGCATCGCACAACACTAAACGCCCTTCTGCATCGGTATTCAATACCTCAACCGTCAAGCCGTTCATCGTGGTTAAAATATCGCCCGGACGATAAGCATTGCCGTCCGGTAAATTTTCGCAACCTGCCAAAATCGCCACAATATTTAATGGCAGTTTTAATTCGGCTACGGCTTTCATCACCCCATAAACCGCAGCTGCGCCACCCATGTCATATTTCATTTCATCCATTTCTGCCGCCGGTTTTAACGAAATGCCACCGGCATCAAAAGTCAGCCCTTTGCCCACCAACACAATCGGCTTCGCTTGTGGATTCGGGTGATTTTTATATTCCATCACCGACATAAACGCTGGATTGTGCGAACCCCGTGACACCGCTAAATAGGCGTCCATCTTAAGCTCCGCCATTTGCGCTTCGTCAATAATTGTGGTGTTGAGCAGCGCAGATTCATCAGCGAGTTGTTTAGCACAGTCTGCCAAATACGCCGGATTACAAACATTCGGCGGGCAATTGGCAACATCTTTTGCCGCTTTCACGCCGTTGGCAATCGCACGCGCATGGGCAATCGCCTGTTCTGCTCTGGCAATATCATCGGCACTCACCGCAAAGACGATACTATTCAGCGCTTGACGCTGCTCTGATTTTTTACTTTTAAACGCATCAAATTGATAACGTGCTTGCTGCACTGCTTCCAATGCAAACCGCACTTTCCAATATATTCCACGTTTAGCCACTTGCACTTCATTTAAAAAGCTGACCGCACTTTGCGCATTGGTATCACGCAGTGTGCTAAAGGCTTTCTGCACCACTTGCTGATATTGACGTTCGCTTAAGGCTTGGGCTTGGTCACCACAGCCGAGCAATAAAACCCGCTTTGTCGACAAATGCGGCACATGATGCAGCATCAGGCTTTGTCCGACTTTGCCTTCGATTTCCACTTGCTGCAACATTTGACTCAAATAGCCACCACTTGCATTGTCCAATTGTTGCGCCGCCGGGCTAAGTTGTTGTTTTTCATAGACTGCCACCATCACACAATCGCTTGGTTGCGCCGCCGCTCCAATTTGGCTCAAGGTAAATTCCATTTTGTTCTCCCGATAATTTTTATTGTTGTCACGATTAAAATAAGGGTATCATTATACGATTTATCGTGGAGGATAACAGAGATTCACAAAAAAACTTTGTTTTCGAGCGATGATTATTTTCATTTTTGTTGTCTTAATAAAAGATTGATTCTGTAAGCAAACCTAAAACTACAAGGGCTGACCGTGATCTTACTTAAATATTTAACCAAAGAGATTTTCAAAAGCCAGATTGCTATTCTGTTTATTCTGCTGTTGATCTTTTTTGCTCAACAGTTAGTGCGGGTACTAGGCTCTGCGGTAAATGGTAGTGTGCCTTCCGACTTGGTTTTTTCTTTACTCGGGCTGGGCATGCCGACAATGGCGCAATTAATGTTGCCGCTATGCCTGTTTATCGCCATTTTAATGACACTCGGTCGCCTGTATGCCGACAGTGAAATCACAGTGATGCGCGCTTGCGGTGTCGGACAGCGGATTTTAATGCGGGTCGCACTGCTGCTGTCGCTGTTTACTGCCGCTCTTGCCGCCTATAACGCGTTCTGGCTTTCGCCTTGGGCAATTGAGAAGCAGGTGAATATGCTTGAACAAGCAAAAGCCAACCCAACGCTGTCTGCCTTAAGCCCGGGTCAATTTATCAGCAATAATGACGGCAATTTTGTGTTGTTTATCGATGATGTCGAAGCCAATCGTTTAGACAATATCTATCTATTCCAAATGCGCGAACGCGGTAATATCAAACCGTCGGTTTTGGTGGCTGAAAACGGGAATCTGGAAGCACTGCCGAACGGCGATCAAATCTTAAAACTCAATAACAGCGAACGCTATGAAGGTAGCGCGATTCTGCCTGATTTTAAAATTACCCATTTTGATGATTATCAAGCCTATCTGACCTTTGCCAATGTGGAATCGGAAAGTGACAAAATCGAACGCTTAAATCTCAACCAGCTACTCAACGACGGCTCTGACGCAGCACAAGCCGAATTGTGGTGGCGAATCTCGCTGGTGCTTGCCGTGCCGTTGATGGCGCTGCTTGCCGTGCCGTTAAGCAAAGTCAATCCACGCCAAGGACGGTTTGCTAAAATGCTACCCGCACTTTTGCTGTATTTGATCTATTTTCTGTTGCTCAGTTCATTAAAATCTGCCGGCAGCGGCGGCAAAGCTGATGCTACGATTTTGATTCCGCTAGTTCATCTGGTCTTTTTCTTGATAGCCATCATCTTAAACAGTTGGAACAGTGCCTTTATGTATAAAGTTCGCCATTTTGTCTCCCCCAACTCGGCGCTGGAGGATTAATTTATGTTTGGTGTATTAGATCGTTACATAGGCCGGACTATTTTCGGCACGATTTTAACCACTCTGTTTATGCTGGTCGGTCTGTCCGCCATCATCAAATTCGTCGAACAATTTCGCGATGTCGGCAAAGGCAGTTATGACAGCCTGCAAGCCATTTATTATACCTTGCTGACGATGCCGCGCGATGTAGAAACGTTTTTCCCGATGGCGGCATTGTTAGGTGCGTTGATCGGACTCGGCGCACTTGCTGCCAACAGTGAGTTAGTGGTGATGCAAGCCTCCGGTTTTTCACGCCTAAAAATCGGGCTATCGGTAATCAAAACTGCGATTCCGCTCATCTTAGCAATTATGCTGTTGGGCGAATGGGGCATCCCACAAACCGAACAATTTGCGCGCAATATGCGCTCGCAAGCGATTTCCGGTGGTTCACTGCTATCGGTACAAAACGGCATTTGGGCAAGAGACGGAAATAGTTTTGTGTATATCCAGAATGTCACCGATAACAGCACGCTGAATAATATCTATATTTATCAATTTGACGATCAACGTCGCTTGAAAACCATGCAACACGGCAACCAAGCCACTTATCAGGAAGCCGATGGGAATTGGATCTTTAATCAATTCAGCGAAACCATTATTGAAGAGGATTCGATTCAAAACCGCAACTACCTTAACCACGTTTGGCAATCTGGACTAACACCAGATAAACTGCTGACGGTAAGTTTAAAAGCAACTTCACTCTCAATCAGCGGCTTAAACAGCTATGCGACCTTCCTGAAAGAGAGTGGACAAGACGCCAAACAGTTTGAGCTGCTCTACTGGCGTAAACTGGTTCAACCGATTTCTGTCGCGGTGATGATGTTATTGGCGCTGTCTTTTATTTTCGGCCCGCTACGCAGCGTCACCACCGGCGCGCGGATTGTTACCGGTATCGTGTTTGGTTTCGCTTTTTATGTGATCAACGAAACCTTTGGACGCGTCACTATGGTGTTCAACATTCCATCGATCATCGGCGCATTGCTGCCGAGCTTGCTGTTTTTGCTGCTGACATGGTGGCTATTGAAGCGTAAACCGAGTTAATTTTGTTAGGGTCTGTTGATCT
>NZ_VDHB01000083.1:0-12366 GCF_006227735.1 Testudinibacter sp. 'clade 2' | reverse complement strand
CTATTGATTTCGGCTTACGCCTAGATTGTGCTCATTTTAAACAACAACTCAAAATATAAACAAAGATCAACAGACCCTAGTCTAGCGATCGCTCGATTTTTTGAATAATTTTTTGAAGTGCGTCAAAAAAATAGTGTAAACCAGAGGAAAAAACAATGTTTAACTGGATAAAAATACCATCCTCCCGTAAAATCGACACGTTTTTGTTTTCTCATTTTAACTTTTAAAACCATACTCTTTTTAACTTTTAAAACCATACTATGATGTTACGCAAAATACTTTTAATTTTGGCAATAGCCACGGTAACGGCATGTAGCAACAGCGGATCACACATGAGTTCGAGTTCTCAAGCGCAAGAAGGACGAATTCGCACCAACTTACCGGAAAATATCGGTAATGGGGTCACCTTGGATCAGTTTGCTAAGCTGCATGATTTTTATAACAATTGGCAGGGTGTACGCTACCGTATGGGCGGCACCACCAAACAAGGCATCGATTGTTCTGCCTTTGTGCTGAATGCATTTGATCGTGCCTTCGGTATGTCAATGCCACGCAGCACCGCTGAACAGCGCTATGTCGGCAGTAAAATTAATAAAAGCGAATTGGAATTCGGCGACTTGGTTTTTTTCCGTAATAACAACCATGTCGGAATTTATATTGGCGGTAATCAGTTTATCCATGCCAGCACCAGCCAAGGGGTAACCACCAGTTCTTTATCCGAAAATTACTGGGCGAGAAATTACACTCAGTCACGTCGCGTTATTCATTAAGCGTGTGATTGGCTAAAAAATGACAAGTGCGGTTGCAGCAACTCCGATTCTTGGTTTTCACCATGTTGCGATCATTGTGTCGGATTACTTGCGCTCTAAACGGTTTTATTGCGAGATCTTGGGCGCCCGTATTCTGGCAGAAACTTACCGTGCCGAACGGCAAAGCTACAAATTGGATCTGGCATTTGCCGATGGCAGCCAGATTGAACTATTCTCTTTCCCCGAACCACCAGCGCGTGTCAGTCGACCGGAAGCTTGCGGCTTAAGACATTTGGCGTTTAAGGTCGACAATATCCAAAGTGCGGTCAAATATTTAGCACAACATCAAATAGAATGCGAACCGATTCGCATTGATCCGCTGACCGGCAAACAATTCACCTTCTTTCAAGATCCAGACGGCTTGCCGTTGGAGTTTTATTGTTTATAAGGCGGCAACTATCCGCCTTTTGGCTAGGGTCTGTTGATCTTACAGTTAATCTTGTTGCTTAAATTCAGCAATTCGTTGCAGATGTTGTGAGATTTTTTTGAATTTATGGCTCTCTTTGTCGTCCCAGACGATTTGATAGAACGGCGACAGGGTATCGGCGCTGCGTTGTGAATTTAGAATACCGTCTTCAGTCGAAAGAAAGACCAAACACTTACCTTTATTTTTTTCACGAAAGTTGTTGACGCATTTGGTGGCGATGTCTTGGTACTCTTCCGGGCGATCGATTTTGCCGCTCATATTTTCATATGGGAACAGATTTGGATTGAAAATCGCTTGCTTGATACCGCACAGAAAACCGATCCGTTCTGCCCAGTAGCCACCCAGTCCGACACCACAGATCAGTGGCGCCGGATCTTTGCTCTCACTCACCAGTTTATGCACTTCATTCAACAAGTGCTGCATATCGTGGCGCGGGTGCAGCGTGCTGTAGTTGACAAAACGGACATCCGAATCGATAAACTTGAGCTGCATAATTTTTTCATAGTTACCGGGACTGGTGGAGTCGAAACCGTGCAGATAAATAATCATATGTTGTTTCCTATAAAAGTTTGGTCAGGTGCGATAACCTTAAACAATTTATGTGTATCAGGCAACTGTATTCCCAATAAAATCATGTTAAATAAGCTCAGTGTGTATCAATTTTTCCAAATAGATAATCATCTGTAGTGCGATATCGATTTTGCTGGTTTTTTCGATCAATTCCAAGCCCGGACTGGCGTTGACTTCTAAAATTAGCGGTCCTTGATTGGAACGGATAATATCCACGCCGGCAACTTCTAAGCCTAAAATCTGTGCGGCTTTCAGAGCAATGGCTTTTTCTTCGGCACTTAGCGGAATCAACTGGGCTTGCCCGCCACGGTGGGCATTGGCGCGAAATTCGCCGTTTTGTCCACTGCGCTGCATACTGGCGATAATTTTATCTCCGACCACAAAACAACGGATATCCGAGCCGTTGGCTTCGCCGATAAAATCTTGCAATAACGAAGCAATATTGGCTTGTTTCAAGGTCTCTAAAATGCTGACCGCACTTTGCCTTTTCTCCGCCAGCATCACGCCGATGCCTTGTGAACCGGACAGCGTTTTTAAAATCGTCGGGGAACGCACCTGCTCGACTGCATACTTGGCATCAAATTCATTGCCACACAGCGCACTGGCGGGGACTGCGATATTTTGCTGCTGCAACAACATTAAGCTGTGCCATTTATCGCGCGCATTCAAAAATGCTTGCGAACCGTTTAAGCACGGAATTTTCAAGGCTTCGAAATGGCGCAACAGCGCACAACCCATGGAGGTGCTGGCAGATCCGAAACGGGGGATCACCGCATCATAGTGCGGCAGTAAATAAGGGGGTTGGTCAAACCGTGCTTGGTAATAAATTTTGAACTGTCCGGATTGGTTTTGATCCAGTTTCAGCAAACAACGGTTCGGATCGATAATATCCAATGTGTGACCACAAGTCGTGGCCGCTTCCAGCAGCCGCTGGCAACTGTATAAGCGTGGCTCGCGGCAAAGCATTAACAATTTCATAAAAATCGCCTTATATCTTATTTTTTGGCATAACCTTGTTGTTGCAAATAAGCCAACACGTGCGGGCGCACCGGCTTATTCAAACTTTTTATCACATTACGCGACCAATCCATCTCAATTTGGTTGCGTTGCCAGTAGTAATCCGCCACTTTTTGATCATACTGCTGTAAAATTTGCGGATTCAAACTGTGGTATTGATTTTCACTGACTAAAACCTCGAGTGGCAGACGCGGTTTTTGCGGTGGATCTTGTGCCGGATAGCCTAAGCACAGCCCCACCAGCGGAATCACATGTTGCGGCAAACCCAATAATTCACCCACTTCGGCGATGTTGTTACGCAGTGCGCCGATATACACCCCACCCAGCCCCAGCGATTCAGCACTGAGCAGTAAATTTTGCGCCATAATACCGCTGTCGACGCAGCCGATCATCAACACTTCAGTATAGTCAGTTTGTGCTTGTGGCAAAATTTGGTGATGACGCTGAAAATCGATACAAAACACCAGGAATTCCGCAGCATCCACAATATACTGTTGATCAGAAGCGCAGTGTTTCAGTTTTTCCCGCAATGCAGTATCGGTTATGCGAATAATTGACACACATTGCAAGTGGTTTGAGCTGGAGGCGGCGCGGGCGCATTCGAACAAGGTTTGCAGCGTTTCTGCCGCAATCGGCTGTGGACTGAATTTGCGAATCGAACGATGCGAAAGTGCGGTTTGAATGGTTGAATTGATGGCGGCCATTGTTAACTCTCCGGTTGTCAATAAGTGTTGATATATTACACTAATCAAAGCGATGCAGAAAAATCTTTTCTGATTCGGCGCTTGATCGGATAGAATAAAGCCGATCTCATTTCATTTACTATTATCAGGAGTAAAATTATGTTTACTGTTATTTTTGGCCGTCCGGGCTGTCCGTATTGTGTGCGTGCAAAAGAGTTGGCGGAAAAATTGCAAAATAGCCGCGACGATTTTGAATATCGTTATGTGGATATTATCGCTGAAGGCATCAGCAAAGCCGATTTATCCAAATCAGTCGGCAAAGAGGTACAAACCGTGCCGCAAATTTTTGTCGATGAAAAACCAATCGGCGGCTGCACCGATTTTGAAGCTTTTGTGAAAGAAAAATTCGGTGTTGTAGCATAAGCTTGACAACGAGAACCACAACGCTTTGTGTTTGCCGCACAAAGCGTTTTTTTATGCTATACTGCGCCCGAATTTTATAAGAGGAAAAATTATGGACCAAATGCCAAATTGCCCGAAATGTAACGGGGAATATGTTTATCACGATACCATTCATTTTGTGTGCCCGGACTGCGGCAACGAGTGGAGTGGTGAAGAGGCTGCGCAAAGCAGTGATGAATTTATTGTTAAAGACAGCAACGGCAATCAGCTGCAAGACGGCGATTCGGTGATTTTAATCAAGGATCTGAAAGTCAAGGGCTCATCGTTGGTACTGAAAAAAGGTAGCAAGGCGAAAAATATTCGGCTGGTCGATTCTGATCACAATGTTGATTGCAAAATTGACGGTGTCAGCTTGGCACTGAAATCGGAGTTTTTGAAGAAAGCCTAACCGCACTTTTGCTGGTTTCGACATCTATTTTATTTGAAAACCGTTGTTTTATCTAATAACGGTTTTTTTATGTGCTCAATAATAGCGTTAAAGATAAAGTGCCATCACCAATGCATCTTCACGCTTGCCATCGATAGTCGGATAATAATTTTTTCGTTGGGTCACCAGATTAAACCCCAGTCGATCATACAATTTTTGTGCTGCGACATTGGATTGGCGAACTTCCAGCCACAGGGTCAGTACTGCACGTTGGCGTAGCTCGGCAATCAATTGTTGCAGTAGCTGTTCACCCAGGCGCTGTTGTTGGTATGCCGGATCAATGGCAATGTTGAACAACGTGGCTTCGTCCAATACGGTTTGGCAAATGGTGAAACCAATCAGTTGCTTGTCTTTTAGTAGTTTTAAATTCAGATAGCGTTCGCCCTGATTATTCAGCAATGTGCCTTTTGACCACGGTGTCAGGTGCGCCAGTTGTTCGATTTGATAGATGCGTTCGAAATCAGCAGGTTGTAGTGGCAGAATGTCAATCATCGTGCATCGCCTTGTAGTTGAAATTGTTGCAGTTGCTGCCACAGTTGGCGTTTTGCCTGTGGACTTTGTTGCAAGGTTTGCCAAAGTGCGGTAGTTATTTGTGGCATCGCTTTCAGTGTTGCTTGAGCGGAATCACTCAAATCCGGGCTGTTACCGACAAACCACAGCGCAACAGGCTGCGAGAGTTTTAAGCGGGCAAGTTGTTCGTGGGTCAGCAGCACACATTGTTGCGCTTGAATGCCTAACGCACGGTAGACATCGGCTAAAAACCCGCTTGCGGTTGGTGGGATGTCACTGATAATCAATAAACGAACAGATTCGCCGAGCGTAATCGACGACGCACCTTGCAAGGCTTGTGGACGGCGCAGTGTCCATTGCTCAATACCCATTTGTTGTAGCAATAGTGCGCGACGCTGCGGCATTGATGGTGCTCCAGAAAGCGGCGCTTCGGAAAAAGACATAGCGATCCTCAATCATTTTTACCGATAATGGCAAAGATAGATAAAAAAGCAGCTGAAAACATATTATAATGGCCGACAATTTTAACCAATAACCTGCGGGATTTATAGTGTGATTTCAGTCGAAAGCCAAGTTTTACAACGCCATTTGCCATTTTTTGCCGAGAAATCGGTTTTATTTGCCGGCAGTCTTAATGATGATTTTCCGGCTCAATTAACTCAGAGCCGCTCGGTACAAGTGGTCAGCAGCTATTATGACTATGTGCGGCGTGTGCAAAGTGCGGTTGCGGCAGAGTTTAGTATCGAAACTACTCATCGTGCTGAAGTGATTGTCTATTATTGGGGAAAAAACAAACAAGAAAGTGCTTTTCAGCTGACGCAACTGCTGTCTTTGGCAGCGGTCGGGCAAGAGATGTTGGTGATCGGCGAAAATCGCAGCGGTGTGCGTTCGGTGGAAAAGATGTTACAGCCGCTGGGCAACATTCACAAAATTGATTCGGCGCGGCGTTGTGGCTTATACCATTTTCAATTACAAAATGTGCCGGAATTTAATCTGCAACGCTACTGGAAAAGCTATCAGCGTGCCGATTTAGCTGGGTTAACGCTTTACAGTCTGCCGGGCGTGTTCAGTGCTGCCGAGCTGGATATGGGAACCGCACTTTTACTTTCTACCTTAGATCAACCAGTGTCTGGGCGGGTGTTGGATTTGGGGTGTGGTGTTGGGGTAATCGGTGCATATTTGAAGCAGCAAAATCCGGACATTGAGTTGGTGATGAGTGATATCCATGCCATGGCATTAGCCTCTGCCAACCGCACTTTGCAACAAAATGGCTTGGCGGGCGAAGTGGTTGCCAGCGATGTATTTTCTGATCTGCAAGGCAAATTTGATTTGATTATTTCTAACCCACCGTTTCATGACGGGGTTGACACCGCATATCGTGCGGCACAAGAGTTGATTGCACAGGCGAAGTGGTTTTTAACTCAGGGTGGTGAGTTGCGGATTGTGGCGAATGCGTTTTTGCCGTATCCGGAGCTGCTCGATCGAGCCTTTGGTGAGCACCGTGTGCTGGCTAAGAACAATAAATTCAAAGTCTATTCGGTTTATGCCTGATTCGCTGAGTGTCTTTGCTCTAAAGTTTTGTTATAATTTATGAAATTTTTTAAAGGATCGCATTATGAACAGCACCTCAAACGCCACGACGCAGCAAACTCCGCTTATCATCGCTATTGCCGGTGCTTCTGCATCGGGCAAGAGTTTAATCGCCTCCACCATTCATAAAGAGCTGTGCGAAGAGGTCGGTGGCACCGATATCGGGATTATTTCGGAAGACTCTTACTACAAAGATCAAAGCCATCTGTCATTCGAGCAGCGCATCGAAACCAACTATGATCACCCCAGTTCGATGGATCATGACTTGTTGGTGTCACATTTGCAGCAACTGAAGCGTGGAGAGACGATTCAAGTGCCAGAATACAGCTATGTAGAGCATACTCGTACCGCTAACAGTCGTGAATTTAAACCGCGTCGGGTCATTATTTTGGAAGGGATTTTGCTGTTGACTGATGAGCGGTTACGCAATGAATTAAACGCTTCAATTTTTGTTGATGCACCGTTGGATATCTGTTTTATCCGCCGCTTGCAACGTGATATGCAGGAGCGTGGACGTAGTTTGGAATCGGTCGTTTCGCAGTATCGTAAAACTGTGCGCCCGATGTTTTTACAGTTTATTCAGCCATCAAAACAGTTTGCTGATATTATTGTGCCGCGCGGAGGAAAAAACCGGATTGCAATCAATATTTTAAAAGCGCAAATTTTACAAATGCTGAAGCAGAAATAGAGAGAGTAGCCGATGAGACTATGTGATCATGATATCGAACGTTATTTAGATCAAGGCATTATTGCCCTTGAGCCACGCCCGGAAAATGACAAAATCAATGGCGCAACGGTGGATGTGTGTTTGGGCAACTCATTTCGAGTTTTCCGTGAATACAGCGCCCCTTATATTGATTTAAGCGGGCCAAAAGAAGAAGTGAGTGCCCAGCTGGATCGCGTGATGAGCGATGAAATTTTGCTGAAAGATGATGAAGCTTTTTTTCTGCATCCGGGCGTTCTGGCATTGGCGACTACTTACGAGTCGGTCAAGTTGCCTGCCAATGTGATCGGCTGGTTGGATGGACGTTCGTCGTTGGCACGTTTGGGGTTGATGGTGCATGTGACCGCACACCGAATTGATCCGGGTTGGGAAGGCAAAATTGTATTGGAATTTTTTAACTCCGGCAAATTGCCATTGGCATTGCGTCCTAAGATGACTATCGGCGCTCTGAGCTTTGAAGTGTTGAGTGGTGATGCAGCACGTCCGTACAACAGCCGTAGCAATGCTAAATACAAAAATCAGCAAGGTGCGGTGGCAAGCCGTATTAACGAGGATTAGTTGCCGATGTGGAACAAGCGAGTGTTATATCCTGCAATTGCGGGTGTTGTGGCACTTGCTGTGTTTTTTTTATATCAGCTTCATCAATTGCAAGATCGATTTAAAACCCGGTTACCCCAAGTGCTGCCCGGACTACAGATCGCTGATGCTCGTTTCGGCTATTTTCCGTCTCCAACCCTTGCGTTGTCGCAACTTGATTATCAAGCACCCGGCTGGAATTTCTCCGCACAGCAGGTCATTGCACGTTTTAGTTGGTTTTCGTTATTCAGCCTATCACCACAGATTAAACAGATCGAGCTGTACGGTGGAACCATTGCACCGTTAAATCTGAACATTGTTTCTCTCACCTTGGATCATATTGATCAATCCTATAATCTCGCCGAGCTGAGCCTGACTGCAGAGAGTGTTGAAAACAACCGTTTACACTTAACCGCACTGGCACAACGCTTTGCCAATGGCGTGGCGCTGCACCAGCTGCAATTGAATGTTGAGATGGCGCAAGGCTATTTTTTGAATAACCGTGACATCACGCTGAGCGCAGAAAAACTGTCGTTATCGCAGCAGCAAACGCAGTGGCAAATGGTGCTGCAACAGGGCTTGTTGAATCAGTTGCCGCTTGAAAGTGCGGTGTTGCATTACACACCGAATAATATTGCAGATAATCATGAATCCAAACCGCACTTTACCCTGCAATTGCAGCAAAATGGCGGTATTTTAGCGATTAACGGTCAGCAACAGGCGCAGGGCAATTTTTTAGCGCTACGAGGCAAACGATTATCGCTGTCGCCACTGCTGGAGTTTTTACAACTACCGGTGTTGCTTAGCGGGGTCAGTGATTTTTCGGGTAGTGCGCGGTTTAATGATGGCGTTTTAACCAACGGTGATTTAACGTTGAATATCAGTAAAGCTGAATTAAACGGTTTGAATCTATTGGATCTAATCAGTCAATATTTTCCGATTCGACAAGGGGCAAAAAAATACGCCGATCGTGTGGCAACCCCGTTTGAGCAGGTCAGTGCCGCGTTAAGCTGGAACCAAGCAGTCTTGAATCTGAATAAGCTGTCGGCACAAGGCAAAGATCTCAATTTGAGTGGCAGCGGTGAAATGAGTTTAAGCGATTTCAACTGCCGTTTTGAATTAAGATTGTCGCCAAATATTGTTGGCTATTCGCAATATCAACTTCCGGTCAGGCTGTTCGGTCCTTGTCGTTCACCGCAATATCAGGTGAGTGTTGATAAACGATTAGAAAATCAATTAAAAAACTTACTGCGTGAAAAATTACGCGAACGCAGCGAATAAAAAACCGCACTTTATGCCGGAATTCACTTTCAAAGCATAAAGTACGGTTGTTGTTTGTGGCTACACGTTTCTGGCTACATTGCACCGATCCAGTTTGGCAGTATTAGTGAGATGGTCGGAATGTAGGTGACGGCAATCAGGAAGCTGAGCATCAGCAATAACCACGGACTGGCTGCTTTAATCACTTGTGGTAAGCTCAAACCGGTGATTGCTGAGGAGACAAACAGGTTCAAGCCGACCGGCGGTGTGATCATGCCGATTTCCATATTGACCACCATGATAATCCCCAAATGAACTGGATCAATGCCTAATTGCATGGCAATTGGGAACAGAATTGGCACTAAAATCAAGATGATGGCTGACGGCTCCATAAAGGCACCGGCAATTAACAGGATAATATTCACCACAATCAGGAACTGCCACGGTTGTAGCTCCATCGCCACCACTAACGAGGTCAGGTGTTGTGGAATTTGTTCGGTGGTCAACACATGGGCGAATAACATTGCGTTGGCGATGATAAACATCAACATTATGCTCAGTTTACCCGCTTCCAGCAATACTTTCGGGCACTCCGTCAGCTTGATGTCTTTATAGACAAACACGGCCACCAAGAAAGAGTAAACAGCGGCCACAGCAGCGGCTTCAGTCGGGGTGAATGCGCCGCTGTAAATCCCGCCTAAAATAATCACCATCAGAATCAAACCCCACAGCGCTTTGCGGGCAGCGGCAAACCACTCTTTGACCGAGGCTCTTGGCAGTGCAGGCAGGTTTTTGATGCGGGCAATGATATAAATGGCGACCATCAAAACGCCACCAAGCAGCAGCCCTGGCACGACACCGGCCATAAACAGCCGTCCGACCGAGGTTTCGGTGGCGGCAGCATAGACTACCATCACGATTGACGGTGGAATCAGAATACCGAGCGTACCGGCATTACAGATAATACCGGTGCCGAATTCAATCGGATAACCGGAGCGCACCATGCCGGCAATCGCAATTGAGCCAACGGCAGCTACGGTTGCCGGACTGGAGCCGGAAAGGGCAGCGAACAGCATACAGGCCAGTACCGAGGCGATTGCCAAACCACCACGAATATGGCCGACGGTGGCATTGGCAAAGTCGATTAAACGGCGGGCAACGCCACCGGTGGTCATGAAAGCACCTGCCAACAAGAAAAACGGAATGGCAAGCAAGGTGTAGTGTTCAGAAGTTTCGAACAGTTTGATCGCAACCGAGCTGAGCGAGTCTTGACTGAACAAAATAATAATCAACGAGCCAGAGAGGCCTAATGCCACCGCAATCGGCACACCGATCAGCATGAGTGCAAACAGGCAAATAAACAGGAATATGACGGTCATAACAGTTCCTTAATGTATCTCGGTTTCTTGTAATTTAATGGCGTCTTTGGCTTCATCGGCCAAGCCCAAACCGTTTTGTTGCCCTTTTAACAGGCGTATAAAAATTTCGACAAAGCGCATCAGAATCATCAGAAAGCCAATCGGCATAATCAAGCCGATATGCCACAGCTTAATGCCAAAGTGCTGCAAATCTTCCGCACCGATATTCGCCTGAAGCATAGCACTGACCCATTGACTGCTGGCATAAGCGATCAGCGCAGCGTAAATCAAGCAAGCCAGGCAGGCGATAATGCTGATCTGACGTTGTATCGGGGTACTGAATTTTTTGACGATGACGTCGATGCCAATATGTCCGGCGGTACGCACACCGTAAGAGGCACCAAAAAAGATCAGCATGGCAAAAAACAGTTTTGTCAGTGCCACACTCCAAGTCATCTCTTGGGCAATGGTCATACAGAAAGTGGCGATCGGCAGAAAAATGTTCTCCAGCGACGGATAGGCATCGGCGAGATCGAAAAATGGGGCATAAAGGTTATTGAATAGGACGTAAACGAAGGTGATCAAGGTCATCAACGCCAGTGATAGCGTGATCATGAATTCCTCCAGTTTTCCCCACAACAAATTGAAAGCTTGCATAGCCGCTCCTTAATAAAACGTGAGCTTGAGAAGTGCGGTACTCAGACCGCACTTTGGGTTAATTATGGGTTATTGTTGGTTGGATGCTTCAGCAGCTTTAATTAAATCTGCACCGATGGAATCTTCAAATTTTTTCCAGACCGGACGCATGGCTTCACGCCATTGTGCTCTCTCTTCCGGCGTTAGGTAGATAATTTCAGAGGTTTTCGCATCAATGATTTTTTGTTTATCCGCCAGATTGAATTCGTGGGATTTTTTGTTCACTTCATCACTGACTTGATCCATGATTTCACTTAAACCCGTGCGTAACTCTGGAGGCAAACCGTCCCAGAATTTAGTGTTGACAATCACCATGTAAGACAGCAAACCGTGGTTGGATTCGGTGATGTATTTTTGCACCTCATGAATTTTTTGTGAATAGATGTTGGAATACGGATTTTCTGCACCGTTCACAACGCCGGTTTGTAAGCCTTGATACATTTCACTGAACGACATTTTGCGTGGCACGGCATTCAGTTGTTTGAATTGAGCATCCAATACTTCAGAGTTTTGCACACGGAATTTCAAGCCACGTGCATCTTTAGGCAATTTGAGTTCCTTGTTGGCTGAAAATTGTTTTAAATCATTGTTCCAATAACCTAAGCCGGTGATGCCTTTGTCGGTCATGGTATTTAACAAACTTTTGCCGGCTTCGCTTTTTTCAAAGCGTTCAACAGCCTGAATGTCGTCAAACAGGAAAGGCAAATCAAACAACTGAAGTTGAGGAGAGTATTTGTCAAATTTGGCCAATGACGGTGCCAGCATTTGCACGTTGTTTAACAGCAGCGCTTCCATCTCTTTGCCGTCGCCATATAACGACGAGTTAGGATAGACTTCTACTTTAACTTGGTCAGGGTACTTTTCTTCAACCAGTTTCTTAAATAATAGTGCGCCTTGCCCTTTTGGCGTGTCATCGGCGACCACATGGGAAAATTTAATGACAATCGGATCAGCTGCCAATGCGTTACCGGACAGCAGGATACCTAAAGCGCTGGCAGATGCTAGGACTTTAAATAATGTAGGTTTTAATTTCATAGAAGGATCCTCGGTTAGGGTGAAAATAGGGTTGGGTAATAACAGTAATAAGATTAGGCAAACTCTAAATTTTAGTAAATGTAATTTTTATCAAATGTTGATCTGCTTCACATAAAATTAACATCCCCTTTACAGTAAACGACAACGATTGCGATTTGGTAGACTTTATAGTAACGTTATAATCACTTTGGTTATAATAAGAGTGTTAGGGTCTGTTGATCT
>NZ_VDHB01000082.1:0-10972 GCF_006227735.1 Testudinibacter sp. 'clade 2' | reverse complement strand
AATTTTATCCATTCATCCTCAGTAAATTTTACTTTCTATTAAAAATTCATCAGTATTTTGCTAAATTTATCAAATATATCTTAATTTCAGTTGACCCGCTTTCCTGTTTTTTGTTATATCTATCACAGTTTTTAAAATTAACCATTTACACAACGCAATATACAAGGACAAAAGTATGATTCAGCAATATAGTGAAATGCGGAATAACATCAGTATGCTAGGGCGTTTTCTAGGCGAAACGATCAGCGATGCGCAAGGCAGTGATATTCTTGATTTGATTGAAAATATTCGAGTACTTTCGCGTAATTCCCGTGCCGGAGACGATCAAGCCCGTCAAGCACTGCTGGATACACTGGCGACCATCTCCAATGACAACATCATTCCGGTTGCCCGAGCCTTCAGCCACTTCCTGAATTTAACCAATATTGCCGAGCAATACCAAACCATTTCACGCCATCATGATGATTTAAATGCGAGCCAGCGTTCTATCGGTCATTTGTTTGATAAATTAAAAACCCAAAAAGCCAAACCGGAGGCTATCCTTGCTTCGCTGGATAATTTATTGATTGAACTGGTGTTGACCGCACATCCTACCGAAGTCACCCGCCGCTCTTTAACGCATAAACACGTTGAAATCAACAAATGTCTCAGCAATTTAGAACATTCAGATTTAACGGTAAAAGAACGTACCGCCATTGAGCGCCGCTTGTTGCAACTGATTGCTGAAGCCTGGCATACCAACGAAATCCGCACCCAACGCCCGACCCCATTTGAAGAAGCAAAATGGGGCTACTCGGTGATTGAGAACAGCCTGTGGACGGCGGTGCCGACCTTCTTACGCCAACTCAACGACAGCGCCGAAGAACATTTGAATTTCAGCTTGCCGGTGGAATTCACGCCGGTCAAATTCTCCTCTTGGATGGGCGGTGATCGCGACGGCAATCCGTTTGTCACCAGTGTCGTCACTCGTCGTGTGTTGAATTTAGCGCGAGCCAAAGCTGCCGAACTGTTTTTAGAAGACATTAAATTGCTGTCTGATGAGCTTTCTATGGTGGAGGCTACCGACGAATTCAAAGTAACATACGGCGAACATCAAGAACCTTATCGCTACATTGTCAAAGGGCTGCGTGCCAAGCTGAAATTGACCCAAAACCATTATAATGATCTATTAGCAGACAGACAGCCGCGCACCACGACTGAACAAATCATTACTAAAAATGAGCAACTGTGGCAACCGCTGTTTGATTGCTACACGTCACTGTCCAAGTGCGGTATGCGGATTATCGCTAACGGCTTACTGCTCGATACATTACGCCGTATCCGCTGCTTTGGCGTTACCCTGTCACAACTGGATATTCGCCAAGAAAGCACCCGTCATGCAATGGCAATTGCCGAAGTGACCCGTTATATCGGTTTGGGCGACTATGCACAGTGGAATGAAGCAGACAAGCAAGCTTTCTTGATTCGTGAACTGAATTCACGTCGGCCATTGATTCCGCTCGAATGGTCACCAAGCGAAGAGACCAAAGAGATTCTGGACACTTGCCGGGTAGTTGCTGAGCAAAATGAAGGCGTGATTTCCGCTTATGTCATCTCGATGGCAAAATCGGCCTCTGATGTGTTGGCGGTGCATTTGTTGTTGAAAGAAGCCGGTTGCAGCAAGCATATTCCGGTGGTACCGCTGTTTGAAACACTCGAAGATTTAGATAATGCCGAAGCTGTGATGCAAGAGCTGTTTAATGTCGGTTGGTATCGCGGTTTTATCAACAACAAGCAGATGGTGATGATCGGTTATTCTGACTCTGCCAAAGATGCCGGTATGATGGCGGCGTCATGGGCGCAATATCGTGCGCAAGAAGCCTTAGTTAACTTATGCGAAAAACTACATATTGAGCTGACCTTGTTCCACGGACGTGGCGGCACCATCGGCCGTGGTGGTGCGCCGGCGCATGCAGCACTGCTGTCTCAGCCACCGAAATCCTTGAAGAACGGCTTGCGTGTCACCGAACAAGGCGAGATGATCCGTTTTAAACTGGGATTACCACAAGTGGCGGTCAACAGTTTAGAACTTTATGCCAGTGCCATTTTGGAAGCCAATCTGTTACCACCGCCGGAGCCGGAAGCCATGTGGCGCGATATTATGGACGAACTGTCCGATATCTCTTGTGATATTTACCGTGGTATTGTGCGCGAACAGCCGGATTTTGTGCCATACTTCCGTTCTGCTACGCCGGAACAAGAGCTTTCTCGTTTGCCATTGGGGTCTCGTCCGGCAAAACGTAATCCAAAAGGTGGCGTAGAAAGTTTGCGTGCAATCCCGTGGATTTTTGCTTGGATGCAAAACCGCTTGATGCTGCCGGCATGGCTCGGTGCCGGGGCTGCGATTCAAACCTTGCTGAATAATGGCAAAAGTGCGGTAGTGGAAGAAATGTGCCAAAGTTGGCCGTTTTTCTCCACTCGAATCGGTATGTTGGAGATGGTATTCAGTAAAACCGATTTATGGCTGGCGGAATATTACGATCAGCGTTTAGTCGAGCCAAGCCTTTGGGAATTAGGCAAAACCTTACGCCAACAGCTGCAAGCCGATATCAAAACACTCCTGAAACTGTCGCATAAAGACCAGTTGATGGACGATCTGCCTTGGGTGGCACAATCGATTGCGCTGCGTAATGTTTATACCGATCCGTTGAACTTGTTGCAGGTCGAATTGTTACACCGCCTGCGCCAACAGCCTGAAGAGCAGCAAGATTCTCACTTGAATCAAGCATTGATGATCACCATCACCGGCATTGCTGCCGGTATGCGTAATACCGGTTAATCCTTGTCTTATCTTCACACAAAGGGCTGGTTTTTTATCAGCCCTTTTTTTTATTAAAGTTAAAACAGTTGGTTTTAGCAACTGAAAGCGATATGCTAACCGCACTTTGCTAACCATACATTACAATGACTGCTTTTACTTTTTAAGAACAACAAGGAATTTGCTATGCCGCATCAATTAGATCCCGACAATGCCATTGATATTGCTTACGATATTTTTCTGGAGATGGCAGAAGAAAATCTCGACCCTGCTGATATTTTGCTGTTTAACTTGCAATTTGAAGAGCGAGGCGCCGTGGAAATGGTGGAAACGGCAGACAATTGGGACGAAGAGATCGGCGTATTAATTGATCCGCAAGCCTATGCCGAAGTCTGGGTCGGACTGGTGAATGACAACGATGAAATGGACGATATTTTCGCCAAAGTACTGATTTCACACGATCAAGAAAACCCTGAATATCATATTGTATGGAAAAAATAGTGTTTAGGAAAAATGCTAATCCCAATTTCAGATGAAATCATGGCTAACAGCTCAAAATTGTCGAGAAAACGTGAAAAAGCCTGCCAGCCATTTTACGTTTTCTCGATTAATTCGGGAAATCACTTAAACAGCCCAACTTCCCTATTTTTCAAATTTATCACCAACGTTTTTGTTGTTTGTTCAGCTAGTCACCCAAGTCGCAACAGCAATAAACACCACAAAAATCAGTAACCAAATCAACTGTAATTTTGCACTTTTTCGGTTCACTTCTTTTTTATGCTCGCGTAAGCGTTCCAGCTGTTGTTTATAGCGCTCCAAGTCTTGCGGATCAAACGAAAAGCCACAAGACGGGCAACTTTTGGCGCTGTCACTGACTTTATGACGGCATTCGGGGCAACGGGTTAACATATTATTCTCTACTGGCAATTACGAACGTGGGAAAATTTCACTCTCACTGAAAAAATATTCGATTTCACGTTTAGCCGACGCCTCCGAATCTGAGCCATGCACCGCATTGATGCTTTTGTTGGTGGCATAATCAAAGCGAAGCGTGCCTGCAACCGCAGTTTGCGGATCGGTTGCGCCGATAAGCTCACGGTGCAGTTTGATCACATTTTCACCTTGCAAAACCGAAACCACCACCGGTCCGGAAGTCATAAATTCCACCAGTTTGTCATAGAACGGTTTGCCTTTATGTTCTGCATAAAATCCCGCTGCCTGCTCTTGGTTCAGGTGCAACATTTTGCTGGCGACAATGGTAAAACGAGCGCTCTCAAAACGGGAAAAAATTGCGCCAATCAGATTTTGTTTGACTGCATCAGGTTTGATAATCGAAAGTGTTTGTTGCATAGAAGCTCCTTTGGGTTAAGGTAAAGTGCGGTCTGACCGCACTTTAGGGTTGTTCTATCAGGGATGTTCTATTCCGTTCAAATTTATATAGCGTGTTAGTTGTCTGCCGATTTTACTGATCGGACAGCATTACCCGAACAATCTAATCTTAAGTCCAACCTTAATCACCAGTTAGTCACCATAGCTCAATAATAGATTCGCTAAGCTGTTGACACCAATACCGGTTGCTCCCGTTGCCCACAGCGGACTGGCAGATTTTCGGAAAGTCGCGGAACAGTCAATATGCAGCCAGTTGGTTTGATATGATTTTACAAAATACGACAGAAATGCGGTAGCGGTACTCGCCCCAGCGCCAGTTCCGGCAGGAACCGATGCGGTATTGCAAATGTCCGCAAATGACGAACTGACTTGGCTGCGGTGGAAAGGCTCGAACGGCAGGCGCCAGAAAGGTTCGCTCTCCTCTTTTGCCGCCTTGAACAGCGCTTTCACCAATTTATCGTCCATCGACAACACCGAATGGTAGTCATTGCCGACTGCCATTTTCGCTGCACCGGTCAAGGTGGCGCAATCAATGATAAACTGAGGATCTTGCGCATCCGCTTCGATCAAACCGTCTGCCAACACCAAGCGCCCTTCGGCATCGGTGTTCAACACTTCAACGGTAACGCCGTTGCGATATTCAATAATATCGCCCAACTTAAATGCACGGCTGCTGACCATATTTTCAGCACAGCACAGATATAATTTAACTCGCTGATTCAAACCACAGGCAATTGCTAATCCCAATGCGCCGGTTAGCAACGCTGCGCCGCCCATATCAGAACGCATTGAATCCATCGAACTGCTTGGTTTCAAGCTGTAACCACCGGTATCAAAAGTGATCCCCTTGCCCACCAGACAAGCCATCACCGGCTCATCCGGATTGCCGCTCGGATTAAAATCCAACTGCAACATCGCCGGCAAATTGGCTGAGCCTTTGCCGACCGTCCAAATACCGTGATAACCACGCTCTTTCAGCTCTTCACGGGCGATAATATGATACGACACCGCTTTTTCCACTTCGGCATGCTGTGCCTGTTGCAAAATAAAGTCGGCGGCACGATGTGCCAATGCTTGTGGCGTGATTTCATCCGACGGCAAGTTAATCAACTCGCGTACAAAATCGCCACACTCGATCAAGCGGAATAGTTGCTGTTGATCGGCGTCACTCAAATCAGACGGGAATTCAATCGCAAAATCCTGTTTGGCACTATAAAAACCTTGGTAAAACGCCCAACAGGTCGGCAACGTCCAATGTTTACCCTCCAGTTCGACATCATCAATTCCTTGGGTGCGTAATTTACGTGCCGCCCGCTGAATCTTGCCGAGCGGATCATCACCACCGAAATGCACTTTTGCTACTCCGTTATCAAAACTCAATAACGCTTTTTTTCCCCATACTTCATCAGCTTGTTTTTTGCTTAAATTAATCTTCATGCTCATCATGACACTCTCCGTGTTAAAATTGCCATTGTTTATAACATAAACCGATTTTTAGTAAATCCTAAATGTTATTTTTTTGTCATAATTTGAATCAAATCACCATAAACTGAGCTGTTGTGGATTATTTTTAGCCAACAATGCCACATTCAAGCCGATCAAGCGTATGCTTCTGCCGTTTGCCCGCTGCCAAATTTGCTGCAACAATTGCCGGAAAGCGTTAAGGTTTAAACAATAACCACTACTCTCCAAGGTGGTAGTTTGAAAATCGTTAAATTTCAGTTTCACCCCGATTTTTCGATATTGGCTCAATGGGGTATCCGGATCTGCCCGCTGCAAACGCACAATCAGTTTTTGATACAGCGACTGTAAAATATCTTCCGCCTGTGCTACTTGCCAAATATCTTGTGACAGGGTAACTTCAACCCCTACGGACTTACGCTCCCGTTCTGATTGCACCGCTCTTTCATCAATTGCATGGCTGAATTGCCAAATCCGTTGCCCCAATTTGCCAAATTGATCGAGCAAAATATGCTGTTTTAATTGGCGAACATCAGCACAGGTCGTCAAACCCATTGCAGACAATTTTTGAGCCGTGACCGGACCAACACCCGGAATTTTTTTCAATGCCAATTCGAGTACAAATTGATCAACCTGCTCAGGGGGCAGTACAAATTGTCCGTTGGGTTTATTGATTTCGGAGGCAATTTTTGCCAAAAACTTCAATGGCGCAACGCCGGCTGAGGCAGTTAATTGCAGCTCAGTAAAAATAGCACGTCGAATTTCAGCAGCAATCCAAGTTGCCGAGCCGTTACAGGCGGTGCAATCGGTCACGTCCAGATAGGCTTCATCTAAAGATAGCGGTTCGATTATTGTGGTATAACGCCGAAAAATAGCCTGCACCTGCTCTGAGACCTGTTTATACAACGCCATGTTGCCACGCAACAATATCAGATTCGGGCATTTTTTTAATGCAAGTGCGCTTGGCATCGCACTGTGCAAGCCATATTGACGAGCTTCATAATTACAGGTAGAAAGCACACCACGGCTGTCCGCCGCACCGCCGACCGCCACCGGCTTGCCTGCTAAGCTCGGCTGCTCACGAATTTCAACCGCCGCAAAAAAGCAGTCCATATCAATATGGATAATTTTACGTTCAAAATTCGCTTTATTCGATGATATCGCCAGCATAACGGAAGCAAAAATAAGAAATGATACTGCAATTATAAATTAAATAACTGTATAAATAAACAGTGTATTTACTTTATTCTCTTTTATCTTTAAAGCTATAGCTTTTGTGCTTGTACCAAAAAGTAAGCAAAAAAAATACCCTCCAATTGTAGTGCTGTTCTTCACCTTTGCTAATTTCTACGCTCAATTTGCAAACTCGCTTCGCTCAAACACGACAAATTGAGCTTGAAATCTTCATGCAAACGTTCAGGCACTACAAATGGGGAATAAACACCAAACACACTGCACTTTCATTTAACCACCAAAATGTAAAGTATAAAGTGCGGTTTAAAACCCCGTACTCTGCGCTGTGTTTTTCAGATTCCCTTATGAACTGCCTGAGCGGGTGTGAAATTTGTAGGGAAATTTTTCTGTTTGAGCGTAGCAAGTCTGCCCGCAATGCGGGCGAATTAAAAATTTTCCGTTAAGCAAATTCACACTGAGCGAAGATCAGCAGTTCAATAGGGTGTGCTTTCTTTGCCAACTTTCTTTGCACAAGCAAAGAAAGTTGGTCGCCGCGAGGCGAAATAGCGAAGACCAAATACGGGTTATACCAGCAACAAGACTAAACGAAAGATCAACGGTGCTAACACCGAACTGATGATGCCGCATAAAACTAACGAAATTGAGCTGTAAATGCCGGCTTGTTTATCAATTTCTAAAGTGCGGGCCGTACCTAGTGCGTGGGAAACTGCGCCGATCGACAAACCGATGGCTTCGGGATGCTTCAAACCGATTTTTTTCAGCAATAGATAACCCAAAATCGAGCCTTGCAATCCAGCCAACACCACACCGACCGCAGCCACAGACGGCACACCACCGATGGTTTCTGCCACCGCCATCGCAATTGGCGTGCTGATCGATTTCGGTAAAATTGTCGCCACTATCTCCGCATTGCCGCCTAATAACAGCGCCAACAACGCGCCGCTTAACATCGACAAGACTGATGCCGTCAGCGTGATCAGCAAAATGCTGCGCCAACGGCTGCTGATTTGGCGTAACTGCTCATAAAGCGGCAGTGCCAACGCCACGATCGCCGGTCCCAATAAGTTGTTGAGCGGCGCATTGCCCTGTATATACTGATCATAAGGAATATCTGCCAACAGTAAGACCCCAATCAATAATAGAATGGTCAATACAAACGAGTTAAACACAATCGACTTCCAGCGTTTGCTGATACAGATCGCTGCCATAAACGCCAAAATCGTTAACACAGAGTAGAGGTAAACTGCCATCATTTAAATATCTCCTGCTTATGCCTTACTTCATCTCAGCTTCACGTCGCTGCTTAATCCGTTTTCTTTCGATTTTTCGGCGTAATTTGCGGATACTGTGCCGTTCGAACAGATAGTCTGCCATCAAACCGATCACCACCAGACTCAGCATCGTGCTGATGATATTCGGAATCAGCAACTGCTTGGCATTCGCAAGCAACAGATCGGCATATTTGATAATTCCGACACTGACCGGTACAAACAGCAGCGCCATATAGCGAATCAGCAGGCTGGAACCAAAGGCGATCCACTCGACTTTAATCAATTGCGAGGTTAAACACAGAAACAGAATCAACAAGCCCCAGATACTGCCCGGCACACCGATTGGAATCAGATATTGCAGGAAAATACCCAGATACAAAATGGCATATAAAATGGTTAGCGAACGCAGCAGATTTATGATGTTTTGTTTCATTTTTACTTGAGATAACGTTTGCGATAACGGAATGATGTGCAATAATTCTCTCTCAAATTGTGATCAATGTCACCGAATTTTGCCTTTTTTGGGCGCAATAGATAAGGTTTTAAAGTGTCGATAACACGTTTTTTCTTTTTGTTTTCATTTTTGTTACTTTTTACAACAGTCGCTTACGCCAAGCCCAATGACGGCAACTCCCGCTCTACGATTCAATGTCGGGTGATTCACATCAGCGATGGCGACAGTTTCACTTGCCTGAGCGGTAATAATAAACGCATCAAAGTGCGGTTGCTGGGTATCGATGCTCCCGAAAACGGACAACCTTATTCAGCAAAATCCAAACAGTTTCTGGCTGCATTGATTCTACAACAGAAAGTAGACCTACAAATTGAGGGGATTGATAAATTTGCACGCCGTTTAGCACGGGTATACGACGCACAACAGCGTGATATTAATTTACTGATGATAGAAAACGGTTGGGCTTGGGCATACCGTTTTTATAAAAAAGATCCCCGCTACCCACAGGCGCAACAACGGGCAAAATGGAAAAAATTGGGTCTATGGCAGGATAATAATCCGCAAGAGCCGTATCTGTGGCGCAAGGCACAGCGTTGAGTTTATAATGTGAGCTCTTTTTTCAATGATGGCAGCGTTATGTTTAGATTAGAATCCGATTTCAACCCGGCGCTATTCCGCCAAGCCTTCCCTTATCTGCAAAGCTCCGCAACCTCAGTTTATCTGGATTCGGCGGCGACAGCGTTGAAACCGCAGGTGCTGATTGACAGCACGCTTGATTTTTATCAAAGTGCGGGTTCGGTGCACCGCAGTCAGTACGATGCCGAGCAGACCGCACTTTACGAACAGGCACGCAACCTCGTCGCTGAGTTGATCAATGCGCCGTCACCAGCGGCTGTTATTTGGACTTCCGGTGCCACGCAAGCGATCAATAGCGTTGCACACGGGTTGGCGCATTGGCTCGAACCCGGTGATGAGATCGTGATCAGCGAAGCCGATCATCACGCCAATTTTGTGACCTGGTCAATGCTGGCACAACAATGTTCGGCAAAATTGATTATTCTGCCAATCAATGATCAATGGCAGATTGAAAGTGCGGTGTTGCGCCAAGCACTGTCGCCACGCAGCAAGATTGTCGCTTTCAACATGGTTTCCAACGTTACCGGCACCGAACAACCGATTGCCGAGCTGATCAACATTGTGCGCCAAAATGCACCACAGGCATTGATTTTGCTGGATTGTGCGCAGGCGGTCGCCCATCTCAAATTGGATATTCAAGCGCTTGATGCCGATTTTTATGTGTTTTCGGCACACAAACTTTACGGCCCAAACGGCCTGGGGGTGCTGAGCGGCAAGCCTGAGTCGCTGGAAAAACTGACACCGTTGCTATATGGCGGCAAAATGGTGGATCGGGTCAGCAAACAGCAGATCAGCTTTAATCCTCTGCCCTATCGCTTGGAAGCCGGCACGCCGAATATCGCCGCAGTGATTGGTTTTGGCGCAGTGCTGAATTGGTTAGGTCAATATGATCTTCAGCAGGCCGAAGCCTATGCGGTGGCGCTTGCCGAACAGACTAAAGTGCGGTTGCAACGCTATGATCACGTGCACTTATTCAACTCGCCACAACCGAGTTCGATTGTCTGCTTTGTATTTGATGATATCGCCGTTTCTGATTTAAGCACCCTGCTGAGTGAACAAGACATTGCCCTGCGCGCTGGCGAACATTGCGCCCAGCCGTATTTAGCTCGGCTAGGACAAAAAAGCACCTTACGCCTTTCCTTTGCCCCTTATAATACATCGGCTGATGTAGAGGCTTTCTTCGCTGCGCTAGACCGCACTTTGACACTTTTAAGAGAATAATATGCAAAATTACTCCGATCTCGTCGAACAATTTAGTGGCTTGCCAAGTTGGGAAGATCGCTATCGGCTGTTGATTCAGCTCGGTAAAAAATTGCCAGAGATTGAACGCAGCGAATGGGAGCAAATGCCTTTGATTCAAGGCTGTGAAGCAGAAGTGCGGTTTGCGGCAGTGAAGCACCCTGACGGTTATCACTTTGCCGCCTACAGTGAAGCACGCATTATGAACGGCTTGCTTTATCTGCTGTTGAGTGCGCTGCAAGCGCTAAAATTAGAACAAATTCGGCAGCTTGACATCAGCGCTTTGTTGCAACAATGCGGTATTGCACAGCGCTTGAGCGCCACCCGTTTGAACGGTTTAAAACAGATCGAATCGTTGTTACACCGCTTGGATTAGGGTCTGTTGATCTTTGTTTATATTTTGAATTGTCGTTTAAAATGAGCACAAGCTAGGCGTAAGCCGAAATCAATAGCGGAACTATTGATGAGGATTACAACGACGAGTGTGCTCATTTTAAACACAATCCAAAGGACTATGACGCTTTTTCGCCA
>NZ_VDHB01000081.1:0-1323 GCF_006227735.1 Testudinibacter sp. 'clade 2' | reverse complement strand
GCATTGGATTTGCACTTTAGTGACCCCACGAAAGCGGGCGTAGCGGTGATTGTGGTGTTGTTTCGCATCAGCAAAACTCCGTTCAACCGTTTCAGCCCTGCGTTTGTAAAATACTTTGCCTTGCTCGCTTAATCGCCTTGTGTTGGCTCTGTCTATGGCATCGGCATAGAGATGCCGAGTAATGACTTTTGCCCCGGTTTGACTTTTCGTGCAATCTGAACGTGCCGAACAGTTTAAGCAGGTGCTTGCGTAGGTACTGTAACTGCGGTAGCCATCACGGCTGATGGTGCGGAAGATTAAGGTTTCACCTTGCGGGCAACGGTAAGTGTCTGTATTGACATCGTAGTTAAACTTAGATTTTTTATAGTTATTTTTTGTACGCGGTGGGCGACGATAGCCGAAAACGCCTGCAATCTCTCGTCGTTCAAGACTTTCTGCCACAGGGGCAGTAAAGTAACCGGCATCAAGACCGACTTGCTTCGGCTTAAAGCCGAGGCGTTTGGTGGTGGCATCGAGTCGTCTGATATAAGGCTGGCTGTCGTTCACATTGCCCGGTGTGACAAAGGTATCCAAAATAATACCGCACTTGCCATCCACGGTGCGGTGGTCGAGGTAAAAGAAGCCTTGCGGTTTGTTGTCGCGTGTCATAAAGCCGCTTTCAGCGTCGGTACGGCTGACTTTGGTATTTTTTAGCTTAGGCTCCGCGTCTTCTTTTACCTCAAAAGACTTTTTTCCAATACGCAGCCTTGCCACATCAATGTCGGCATTGAGCATCTCAAGATAAGCACTGGCTTTAATCTCACGCCGTTCATTGGTGGCTTTGTTTTTGTTGGCATTGGCTTTTAAATGCGTACTGTCGGTAAACCAATGCTTGCCACCGACCACGCCTTTCTCAATGGCTTGGAAAATGATGTGCGTAAAAATCCGTTCAAACACGTCAGTACCGTTAAATCGCCGAAGACGGTTTTGGCTTAAGGTGCTGGCATCAATGACTTTTTCGGTGATAGTCATTCTGAGAAACCAACGATACGCCATATTGACTTCAACTTCTTTGACCAATTGACGTTCACTCTTAATGCCAAAAATATAGCCGAGCAGCATCATTTTGAATAGGCGTACCGGGTCAATGGCGGGGCGACCATTATTATGGCAATAGAGATGAGCCACTTCATCGCGAATAAATTCAAAATCAATGGCTTGGTCGATTTTGCGCACTAAATGGTCTTTCGGCACGAGTTGTTCAAGCGTGACCATTTCGAGTTTGGATTGATTAGAGGGAGGCGGCTTTAACATCGGAAACTCCTTAAAAGGCTTTTCCTTATT
>NZ_VDHB01000080.1:0-3322 GCF_006227735.1 Testudinibacter sp. 'clade 2' | reverse complement strand
AACACACTATGTCTGCTACTTTCAATTCGTTGCTGTTTTTCCGTTTCGGTGTAGGCAAGCTGGTCGCCATCCCACACATACCGCACTTTGGTATTTTGCTCGCGACAGGCTTTCTCAATCCGTCTGCCGAGCGCATCGTATTTGTAATACCAGGTTTGCCCGTTGGGTAGCGAAAGGCAGGTGAGTTGGTTTGCCCCGTTCCATTGGTAACGGGTTTCCCGTTGGCGGTAACCGTGTTTGAATTCGGATTTGTGTGTCAGCCGTCCGGCGTTGTCGTAGCTGTACTGGGTATCGCCTATCCGCTGTAAGCGGTTGCCTTTTTGGTATAAATCCGGGTTGCTAACCTGAATTTGTTCATGATAGCGTGCGTTAAACGGGTCGCTGATTATGCCGTAACTCGGCAAGCCGATGTCTTGTTTATTCAGATAGCCGTTGGCATCGTAAGCATAACGTTCTTGCAGGCGGTCTCGTTCAACTACTTCCGTAATTTGGTTATTGCGATTGAGGCTAAAACTCAGGCGTTGCTGTTTGTCTTGCGTAGCGACGGTGTTTAAGGCTTTATCGTAGCGATAGTGTTTGTCGATTTGAGCAAAGCTCGGGCTGTCAATGCCGGTAGCCCGAAGTTCGTCACTGTGGAAGAAGCGTTGCGGCTCATAACCGGCACGTTGTTGAATCAGGCAGTCCATCGCATCGTAGTGTTGCTTCAGGATAAAGCCTTGATTGGCATGGCGTTCTATTTCGTTGCCGTGTTGGTCATATTCAAGCTGAAGCTGATGGTTTTGTTTATCCGTTGCCGGCAGTTGCAGCGCAATCAGCTCTCCTATCTTGTTATATTTAAACGTGGTGCTGATAGGCTGGTCTTTGCCGTCAATCCATAAATGGCGGGTAACGGTCTACTGCTCATCATCATATTCACGGGTGATACGCTGGCGCCCTTGCCACTCCTCCACGATACGGTCGAGGTCGTCATAGCGGTATTGCAGGCAGCTGTCGACGGTGTCGATTCGGCTCACCCGTCCGACTTTATCATATTGGTAGTGATAGCCGTCAGCGCCACAGTGCAGTTGCACCAAGCGCCCGTTGTCGTCATAGCGATAGTCGGTCTGTTCGCCTTCGCCGTTGGTTAAGTGCAGCAGATTGCCGTTTTCATCATAACGAAACGTCCAACGGTTGTCGGCAAAGTCGGTTTCGGTTTCGACCAAGCCGTCGGCATTAAAGGTGTAGGTGTAGGTTTCACCCAACGGATTGGTGACTTGGTTGAGTTTCAGGCTGTCTTTATCGTAGTCATACTGCCAGCGGTTGCCTTCGCCGTCGATTTTCTCGCTCAACAGGTCAAAGGCGCCGTAGCGTAACTGCCAGACCACGCCGTTGGCATCGGTGTAGCGAATCAGGTTGCCGTGGCGGTCATAGTCTTGTTGTTCGCGGCTGTCGTTCGGGCGGTCAATCCGGCTGAGTTTGCCGTGCGGGTTATAGCCGTAGTGCCATTGCGTGCCGTTGGCACGGCGCAGCGCGGTGAGGTTGTCGTGGCGGTCGTAGTCGAACTGAATCCGGCGTTGCTCCGCATCTTGCTCGGCAATCAGGCGGTGGCGTGGGTCGTAGTGGAACTGCTGTTGGCGTTGGCTTTGCCCGATACGGCTGTTAATCCGGGTGAGCAAGCCGTGTTGGTTAAGCTGAAACTCAGTCTGACTGCCATCGGGTGCGGTGAACAGGGTGGTGCGTTCATCCTCGTCGGTTTGGCGTGTCCAAGTGCGGTCTAACGGGTCGGTGAGGGCACAGAGTTGCTCCTCTTCGTCATATTGATAGTGCCAGGCTTCGCCGTCGGCAGCATAAAAGGTGCTGACTAAGCCGGTTTGTCCGAGGTAGTCAAAGCGCAGAGTTTGTCCTTCCGGCAGGGTTTGCGTCAGCAGGTTGCCGTCGTGGTCATAGTCAAAGCGGGTCGTCGCCCCGCTGTCCGTCGTTATCTGCAACGGCTTCATCAACCGGGTATCAAACTGATAGCGGGTGCAACGGCGTTGGCTGTCATACACAAGCGTCAAGCCGTCGTGATAGTCAAACCACACCGGATAGTACCCGTCGGCACCGATACTGTGCACACAACGCCCTTGGTGGTCATAGTGGTAATCCACCCAGGTTTGGTCATTGTCCGCCCAGCGGGTCAGATGGTACTGACTGTCATAGTGATAGAACAGATGATAATCCAACAGCGCATCGCTTTCGATTAGGCAACCGAGGCTGTCTTGGGTATAACGTACCAACACTTGCGGCTGCTCGCTGTCGGTGCGCACAATTTGTTGCAGGTATGGGACATGACCGTAGGAAGAGGATTGATAGACCAGTGTCAGCTCAATGCCGTCGGAATGGGTAACTCGGGTTAAACGGGATTGCCCTTGTGGTTCATCGGTATAGTGAAACCGCACTTCATTTTCAAACAGGTCAAGCCAACGGCTAAGGCGCAGTCTGCCGTCTTGCAGCGGCGCAAAGCCCAGTGCCTCATCATGGTCGGCAAGCCAAGCTTCGGGCAAGGCAAAGCATTTGGCGCTGCGGGTGTCACGGTTGACTAATTCCAGGTAGTCACGATGGCGGTTTAAGGTGAACTGAGGCTGGTCGGGATTAACCGACTGGGTGCTGCCAAGGGGCAGGGCAAAGCGTAAGTAACTGCCTTCCAGCGTGGCAATCTGAACGTGTTGCCCGTTGCCGCTCAGCTCGGCATATTCAGAGAAGTTATCAACCCAATAGCGCCCACATAACCCGTCGGCATGGTCAGCGGCTTTATGGCGAGCCCAAGTGCGGGTAAAGTGCAAGGGCAGAGTTTGCCCGAGGGTGAAATCAGTACGCTGCTCGACCAGATAGCCGGTGAGTACATCGATTGGGTCGCCTCGAACAAGTTTATCTTTAGCAAGGATAAATCGCTTAAGCCCAGCATTTTGAGGAAAGCGGACAATAAAGGTCATAAAATAGTATTGAGTGTATATTGAGAATATTTTTCATACAAGAAGAAAAAAAAGTCAATTGATTGTTCTATAAACTCCTTATCTGTTATAACATAAGTCGTAATAATGAGCATTCTTAGTACTATTTCATTTAATGAATCTAATTTGTCGCCATGAAATAGGCGATCATTTAATTCCCATAAATGTACCTTAAATCCTTCCAATATCTTTATATCTGATGGATCCTTCCAGAAAAGAGATAGCTTATCAAAATATTGATTAATTTCATCAAGTGTAACTTTAGAAAGTAATTTTTTAATTTCATCCAGCATTTCTTGATTGATAGATTGTAATTGGCTGATATTCAATTTCTCAGGATATTGCTCTATAAG
>NZ_VDHB01000008.1:0-12751 GCF_006227735.1 Testudinibacter sp. 'clade 2' | reverse complement strand
GGCATAAGTACTTAATCAATAAAGGAAAAATGCAAAGTGCGGTTCGGGGCGATATATAATCGCCCCCTACAGTTACAACATTAATCGTGTATTTTAACCTTTGTCAGCAGTCTAAAGTGCGGTTTGCAACCGCACTTTGATCTTGCCTAAACCATCTCTTTTTTCAGCCAGTGTAAAAACGCGGTTTTATTGCTGCAGGTTGCAAATGCCGTTTGCGACAGCAGATAGTACGCGGAACCGTCGGCAATAAAACCGTGCGGCGCCTGTAAAATCCCTTGTTCGATTTCATCATGCACCATAAAGCGCGAAGCAATCGCCGCGCCCATGCCGGCAATCGCTGCTTGAATCGAAAGATAAAAGTGCTCAAAATAAATATCGCCCTGATAGCGGCAATTCTCCAACCCGCTGACCTGCAACCAGTTTTGCCACGCCTGCTCGCGGGTATGAGTGTGAAGTTTTTTCAATTGGGTTAACTGCGGACGCTGCACCAAACCGATTTGCTCCTCGCTGATTTTTTCGGCGTAAAGTTGCGGTGACCAACGAAAGTCATTACGCCGAATTGCCACATCAATGCCCTGCCGTTGGAAATCCACCGCACCACCAGCAGCCAAAATCACCGGATTAAAATCATATTGTTGCTGAAATCGGCTGATTCTGGGGATCAACCATTTCATCGCCAGCGTCGGCTCGCACGAAATCACCAACTCCTGTCGGCGCCGGTGTTGCATGCGCTGAACCGCACTTTCCAATCCGGCAAACGATTCACGGCAACATTGATATAAAATCGTACCGCTGTTTGACAACACCAGATTGCGTCCCTGTTTTAAAAACAGTGGCACGCCGAGATGCCGCTCCAAGATTTTCAATTGTTTACTGACTGCGCCATGGGTAACGTGCAGCTGCTCGGCGGCAGCACTTAAGCTGCCGGATTCAGCAACGAAATAGAAAAATTTGACGGCATTTAGCGGCAGTGCTTTAATCTGTTCCAAAATCTCACACTTTTATGACAATATTTCGATTTTATTTTATCTGAAAACAGGACAAAATAAGCTAATAATACGATGGCACGATATAAAAAACAGGCGTTTATTTCAACTGTTTTTATTAATAAAAAATACCGAGAAAAGCAATATGACAGAATTATTAGCAATCGCCACTATCACGATTTTAGCGGTGATCAGCCCCGGTGGCGATTTCGCTATGACCACCCGCAACAGCTATTTGTATGGCAAACGAGCGGGGATTCTGACTGCCGTCGGCATTGCCGCTGCGGTTTGGGTGCATGTCGGCTACACGCTGTTGGGCGTCAGCGCCTTGCTATCACAATCGCCGGTTCTGTTCAATCTGGTCAAAACGTTCGGCGCAATGTATTTGATTTATATTGGCATTGCAACTTTTCGCCATCGCCCTGTTGCCTTTGAGTTGAACGGAGAAAGTGCGGTTTTAAGCGATAAACAGGCGTTTAAAAACGGGTTTGTCACCAATGCGCTCAACCCAAAAACCACGCTGTTTGTGCTCAGCACTTTCACCCAAATCGTCAATCCCGACACGCCGATTTTGATACAAATCGGCTACGGTGCCTTTATGTCACTGGCGCATTTGCTGTGGTTTGCTGCCGTCGCAATGATGTTATCCGCACCACAAATCCGGCAACGGTTGTTACAACAACAACGTATCGTCAATCGTATCATTGGGCTGATTTTATGTGGGCTAGGGCTGATGTTGCTGATTTCATCGGTAAGCAGTTAACCGATACCGTACGATCTTATCCTAAAAAATCGCTAATTTTTTCCATTGCCAATGTTCGAATCGGATCACGTTCAAACAAAATTTCATGTTTGGCATTATGGATTATTTCGTGGCGCAAATTGCGGAACAATTTGGCGTAGTCTTCAATTTGTCGATTGGAAACGACCACCTCTTTTTCCGCTTGCAGCAGCAGAACCGGAAGATGAATTTTGCCAATTGCACGCGGCAGTTTATTAAACTGCAGTAAACAGAGGTGTGCCCAGCGAAAAGTCGGTCCGCCCAGATGCAGTTCCGGAAAGCGTCGATTGATACGATTATGCCATTTCATGCGGGTTTTGCAGCAACTCAAATCGTTATGTTCCGGATTGATCGGTTTATAGGCAGTGTGCCCGAAGACATAGCGCTGCCCTTGCCCCAACAGCATCATCAAACTAACCAAAATCGGATCCAGCCGCGGATTTTTCAGCGGTAAGGCAAACAGCGGTGCATTCAGGATCAGCTTGTCAAATTGATGCGGATATTTGGCTAAATATAAGGTAGCAATCAAACCGCCCATTGAATGCGCCAACATCACCTGTTGTTGGTAGGCATAACGCTGATTGACACTGTGCAGCACCGCATCGAGATCATCAAGATAGTAATCGAAACGGTCAATATGACCTTTTTCCGGATCGCGCAGCAGCCGCTGTGAGTAACCCTGCCCACGGTGATCAAACGCCAGCACATCAAAGCCTTGCTGATAAAAATCGTAGGCGATTTCCGTCCATTTCAAGACATTTTCCGCTCGACCGCTGACCAACAGCATCAGTTTGCGCGCCCCCAAATCCTGCGCTGGGTGTTCAAAAAAACGATAGGCGATTTTGCAGCCACGCTGCCCGTCGAGGTATTGCAACGGAAATTGTTCGGCAAACGGTTTCAATGTTCTCAGCGCAAACTGCCCAAAGTGCGGTTCTCGTTCCATGTAATGACCTGTAATCGGCAAGATATTAATGAGGCAGAGTAGGGGAGGATTGAATATCCTCCCGTTTATAGAAGCATTTAATTTGTAATGAAGACGTACTAAGTGCGGATCGGGCGGATATATAATCCGCCGCTACTCTTCTAATCGAAGTCGCCTGTCTTTTATGCCACTAACAGACGTAAAATCCGGCGTAATGGTTCCGCAGCGCCCCACAATAATTGGTCGCCGACGGTAAATGCCGCCAGATATTCAGGCCCCATATTCAATTTGCGCAAACGCCCGACCGGCACGCTCAAAGTACCGGTGACTTTGGTCGGTGTCAATTCACGCAAGGTACTCTCTTTGTCGTTCGGGATCACTTTCACCCATTGATTATGTGATGCCAGAATCTGTTCGATCTCGGCCAACGGCAAATCTTGTTTCATTTTGATGGTGAACGCTTGGCTGTGGCAACGCAACGCCCCGATACGCACACACAAGCCGTCGATTGGAATCGGGCTGTCGGACAGACCTAAAATTTTATTGGTTTCGGCAAAGCCTTTCCACTCTTCTTTGGTTTGACCGCTGTCGAGCAATTTATCGATCCACGGAATCAGGCTGCCAGCCAATGGTGCGCCAAAATTTTCAATCGGCAAATCGCCACGCATTTTGTCGGTGACCGCTCTTTCAATTTCCAGAATAGAAGAGGCCGGGTTCGCCAAATCGGTTTGCACCACATCACGCAATTCGCCCATTTGCACCAGCAGTTCACGCATATTTTTAGCGCCGGCGCCGCTTGCCGCTTGGTAAGTAGCAACCGAAACCCACTCCACCAAATCACGCTCAAACAAGCCACCCAACGCCATCAACATCAGACTAACGGTGCAGTTACCACCGACATAGGTCTTCACGCCTTTCGCCAAACCGTCGCGGATCACATGTTGATTGACCGGATCTAACACGATAATCGCATCTTTTTCCATCCGCAGCGCCGACGCTGCATCAATCCAATAACCGTTCCAACCGGCAGCACGCAGTTTCGGATAAACTTCGTTGGTATAATCGCCGCCTTGGCAAGTGACGATAATATCCAGTGCCTTCAAATCGTCGATATTAAACGCATCTTTTAAGACACCGCTGTCTTTGCCGGCGAAGCTCGGTGCCGGTTGCCCGGCTTGCGAGGTGGTGAAAAACACCGGATTAATATAGGCGAAGTCCTGTTCCTGTTGCATGCGATCCATTAAGACCGAACCCACCATTCCGCGCCAACCGATAAAACCCACGTTTTGCATATTGCTTCCTTAATTATTTTGCTGTTGTTATGAATGTTGTGTGATTAAATTTTCTGTACTAATTAATTACAACATCACCTGAATAAAAGCAACTCTTTTAGCAAAAATTTTTACCGCCGTCTGCGCTTTTTGTTATATTGGTGATACACAAACATCAACAGACCCTAAAAAGGAGATTCTTATGTTAGCCCTTATCACCGGCGCCAGTGCCGGATTTGGTGCCGCCACCGCACGCTTATTGATTCAGCGTGGACACCGTGTGATCATCACCGCCCGTCGCCAGCAACGGTTACACGCCTTGCAACAGGAGCTGGGTGCGAATTGTTTTGCGTTGGCATTTGATATCAGCGATGAACAGGCGACATTAAGCGCCTTACAAAGCCTGCCGCCAGAATGGCAACAGATTGATCTGCTGGTCAATAACGCCGGATTAGCGCTAGGTATCGAAGCGGCACAAAACAGCGATCTAGCTGATTGGAAACAAATGATCGCCACCAATATCAGCGGCTTGGTCAGCATCACTCACGCGGTTTTACCCGGCATGGTGGCGCGCAATCGTGGACATATCATCAATTTAGGCTCGATCGCCGGCGACTATCCCTATCCGGGCGGCAATGTTTACGGTGCCACCAAAGCCTTCGTGAAGCAATTCAGCCTAAATTTGCGCGCTGATTTAGTCGGCACCGCAGTACGGGTCAGCAATGTCGAGCCGGGTCTGTGTGGTGGCACAGAGTTTTCCAAAGTGCGTTTTCATGGCGATGATAACAAAGCCGCAGCGTTGTATTCGAATGTGGATTATCTGAGCGCTGAAGACATTGCCGAAACCATTGTGTGGATCGCTGAGCGCCCAGCGCACGTCAACATCAACCGGATAGAAATTATGCCGGTCGCGCAAGCGCCTGCTGGTTTAACGGTTAAGAAAAAAGTATAACCGACCACTCACCGCACTTTTGACAATATCAAGGCGAAAGTGCGGTTAGCCTACCTCATCTCAGGTATTCTGTTTGATTTAGATCAAAAGATGAATTAAAAATACAGTTTTTAAAATTAAAATACCTTACTATTTAACTCAACTTTTATACCACCTACTATCTAACGAATACCGAGAGGATACTATGTCATTTCAAGAAAAAAAATTAAGCGAATTAGCCATTGCCATTCCCGGCGCCACCAAACTATTTCGTGAGTACGATCTGGATTTCTGCTGTGGCGGCGCCAATACTCTGGGCTTTGCTGCAAAAGTAAAAAATTTAAATCTGGCTGAAATTGAACAACGCTTGGCAGCCTTGGAGCACCGTCAAGAGCCGAACGAGTCACAAAATTGGCTACAGGCTCCCTATGCTGAGATTATCAACCATATCATCGCCCGCTTTCACCAGCGCCATCGCGAGCAATTGCCGGAGTTGATTTTCTTAGCCGAAAAAGTGGAAAAGGTGCACGGCGATCGTCCAGACTGCCCGATGGGCGTTTCGGCGGTGCTAAAAGAGATACATGCCGATTTGAGCCAGCATATGCAGAAAGAAGAGCAAATTTTATTCCCGATGATCAACGCCGGTCAATATGCCATGGCGCAGATGCCGATTCAAGTTATGGAACATGAACACGATGATGCCGGTCAGCAAGTCGAGGTTTTGAAATCATTGACCGATAACCTGACACCGCCACATGATGCCTGCAACACTTGGCGTGCGCTTTACACCGGCATTAATGAATTTATCGATGATTTAATGTTACATATCCATTTGGAAAATAATATTTTGTTTCCACGCATGCTGAGCCAAGCTTAATCAACAGTATTTAACCGCACTTTAAACGTTTTCAAACCATTAAAGTGCGGTCTTGGCTTTATCAAACAACCATTTTTCCACCATCCAAGCACTCGCCACTGCCAACGCCAATGGCAGCAACATTGCCGCTGAGCTACGAGTCAGCTCCACAGCAAACACAATTGCAGTCAAGGGCATTTTCAGCGAGATCGCCAGAAATGCGGCTGCGCCAATTAATGCGGCGCTTTCGATTGAAATCGATGGCAAAAAGGCGTTCCAAGCAAATGCTAACGAAAATGCCAAGATGCTGCCCAACATCATCGATGGGGTGATCAAGCCGCCGTAAGCCCCTGCTGCCAATGCCAACAACACCACCAGCCATTTCATCAGCAATAACACCAATCCCTCATGCCAGTTTAGCAAACCGGCAAACACCAATTGATTACCGGCTTTGCCGTTGCCCAACACATCGGGGAAAAAAATGGCAACTGCGCCGATCAGGCTGAATAACAACATCGCCAATGGCACTATCCGCTTATCAGTGCGTGGCAAAAACGGTACAAGTGCGGTGGTATAACGGAACAGTTTGACTAACGGGGTGATAAGCAAACCGAATAATAACGCAAACCAGAGCAGCGGCTGGTTAATCTCGGGATTCGACAGATGATACTGCACCAAATCGCCCAAGGTATAGCGCACCACCATCGTCGCAGTCACTGAAGTAAGCAAGGCAGCAAACACCACTCGGGCATTAATTGCCACCACCAAGGTTTCCAAAATAAAAATCGTGGCTGCCAGTGGAACGTTATACACTGCCGCCAAACCTGCTCCGGCAGCACAGGCAATCAGCAATGCCGCATCGTCATCGTTTAATTTTATTTTTCGAATCCATAATGAGGCAAAAGCAGCGCTCATCTCGCGTGGCGCGGTTTCACGCCCCAATGGCGAACCCAAACCAACGGTTACAATTTGTAGCAACGCATGAGAAATCGTAGTGAAAAACGGCATCCCCTGCTGCGGAGCAGCCATTGCCGCTTTAAACCCGACTAATTTCGCCCCGTAGCGCTGAATCGCATACCAACCAAAACCAACCGACACGCCGCACAGCAGCAGCACCCACCAACGGCGGCTCGGTGCTGCCTGTTCCACGCCTAAGCGAAACGGCAGACTTTCCCCGTGTAATGAATAATCGAAAGCATGATGCTGTACAAAATGCATTAATTCGGTCAACGCAAAGCCGACCAGACCGGCAACCACTCCAATGATTAACAAAGAAATAAAAAATCGAAAGCGGATTTGCATAGTCACTCTCCTCCGTCAATCCCCCATACTGAAAGCCACAATCTGGCTAATATGGCTGAGAGAAAGACCGCTTTGCTGCTGCCACTGCAAGAAAATTTGCTGTGCCGCTTCAAACGAACGCTGGGTTTGGATGCCGCCTTCAATTAATTGATGGTTGCGCAAATAGGCTTCCACATCGTGGGTCAGCAAGAAGGTGTCTTTGCCGACCGCTCTTAGCGCATAAGCACCGGTATTGCCGCCCAAGCGTTGCCCGTTTTTCTTCAAATAGCGCCAAAGTGCGGTAATATTTTGTGGATCCCATTCAGCAATTAATCGCGAAAAACCGCCATCCAAATTGGCTTGATAGATCATTTGTGCATTGTGCTTAATCGTTGCCACTTTTGACCAATTGCGGATAATACTCGGATCTTGCGCTTTCTTTTCCCAGAGTTCATCGGGCATCATCAGCAGTTTTTCGATATCAAAGCCCCAGAAAAGGCGCTCAAAATGCTGCCACTTTTGATCGACAATCCGCCAAACAAAACCCGACTGGAAAATCTTACGCGTAAATTCCGCCAACCAACGATGATCCGGTACTGCCAATAATGCCTGGGACGATTGCAGCGGACAAAGCAGCTGTTGCAACCGCACTTCGCCGCCTTTTTGTCGACAAGCCCGTTGATAAATATCATCAAAAGCTTCCAGAATCATACTTGCTCCACATTTTGCACGGGATTTTCAGCCAACGCCGAACACAGCTCCAGTTTAACATTGTGCTGCTGCAGCAATTGCGCGATATTTTCCGGCGGCAGGGCATCAGTCAATAAAATATCAACTTCACTAATGGCGGCTAAGCGTACAATCGCTTTGCGGCTGAATTTGGAGTGATCCGCCACCAATAAAATTTTACGCGAGCTTTGCATTAATGCCCGTTTCACCTGCACTTCATGAAAATCATAATCCAACAATGCACCATCTTCATCGATGGCACTGATCCCCAAAATACAGTAATCCAAACGGAATTGCGAAATAAAATCAACGGTCGCTTCGCCAATAATACCGCCATCGGAACGCAAATTGCCGCCGGCAATCGTAATCTCAAAATCCGCTTTTCTCATCAAAATATGTGCCGCATTCAGATTATTGGTCACAATGCGCAAGTTTTGATGTTCTAACAGCGCATAAGCTACCGCTTCCGGAGTAGTGCCAATATCAATAAACAATGAAGAACCATTTTTTATCAATCCGGCAACTTGTTGGGCAATCGCTTGTTTTTCTTTGGAGAAGAAGCTTTTTCGCTCCGTGTAATCACTGTTTTCACTGTTGGAGGGAGAGGCGGCACCACCGTGATGACGGCGAATTACATTTTGTTCTGCTAGCTCGTTGAGATCACGCCGAATCGTCTGTGAAGTCACATTAAAAACCGCCACCAAATCTTCGGTGCTGATATAACCACGCTGTGTCACCAATTCAACAATTTGTTGATGGCGTATCGATTGTTTCATCTTCCCCCCTTAAGTCAATTGTCTAACGTCACTCGTATCATGCTCGTGCTTAATATACCTGAAAGTTTTATTTTTTGGGGAGTTGAAAAATAAAAAATTGCTCTGCTCAATCAAAATCTGTTTTCATGCGGGCACAACATAGCAAAGTGCGGTCAATTGGCTGCTTAATAAGCCCATTGACCGCACTTGTATAGGGTAGACGATTTCAGCAAACCAATATCGTCTTATTCTTCGGCTGCAAAATCATCCGTTTCGGCAACCTCAACATCCTCTGTCAGCCCTTGCTCTGGATGAGCCAACAGCTCTACACGCAACTTTTCTTCCAATTCTGCACGCTCCTGCGGATGCTCAGCTAGCCATTTCATGGCATTGGCACGACCTTGCCCGATTTTACCACCGTTGTAGGCATACCACGCACCGGATTTTTCCACCAGTTTATGTTTAACCCCCAGTTCAATCAATTCTCCGTTTTTCGAAATGCCTTCGCCATACATAATTTGGAATTCCGCTTGACGGAACGGTGCCGCCACTTTGTTTTTCACCACTTTGACTCGAGTTTCGCTACCGACCACTTCTTCGCCGTCTTTCACCGCACCGGTACGACGGATATCCAAACGTACTGACGCATAGAATTTCAGCGCATTACCGCCGGTAGTCGTTTCCGGATTACCAAACATCACCCCGATTTTCATGCGGATTTGGTTGATAAACACCACTAAACAGTTCGCAGTTTTGATATGTCCGGTCAGTTTACGCAACGCCTGCGACATCAAACGTGCCTGCAATCCCATATGCGAGTCGCCCATGTCGCCTTCGATCTCGGCTTTCGGGGTTAAGGCGGCAACGGAATCGACAATAATCACTTCCACCGCCCCGGAACGCACCAAAGCATCACAGATTTCCAACGCCTGTTCGCCGTTGTCGGGCTGCGACACCAACAACTCTTTCACATCAACGCCCAGTTTGCTGGCATAAATCGGATCCAATGCGTGTTCAGCATCGATAAAGGCACAGGTTTTACCGGCTTTTTGCGCTTGGGCAATCACCGACAGGGTCAAGGTGGTTTTACCGGACGATTCAGGCCCGAAAATCTCAACGATCCGCCCCATCGGCAAACCGCCGATCCCCAACGCTACGTCTAAACCCAATGAACCGGTCGAAATCGACTCGATATCCAGTGTTTGCGTATCACCAAGACGCATAATCGAGCCTTTGCCGAACTGCTTCTCAATTTGCCCTAATGCGGCAGCCAGTGCTTTTTGTTTGTTATCGTCCATACCAAATCCTCTATTTAAACAAGTTTTCTGATCAGAATTGCAGCCTATTATACTGTATGGTTATACAGTATCAAGTGAAATTTTGATCTTTTTAAACAGAATTCGATCCCTGTTCCAAAATTTACTTGATTACTGCTCGACAAACCGCACTTTTACCGAGAAGCAATTGATAATATGCTGCTGATTCAGTATTATTTTTTCCTTTATATTTCTTTGATAGCGCTATACAGCGTTGCAATCACTATTCTAAATAGCACCGTGACAGACAAGGCAACCCGATGAAAGAGTCATTAGACAACAGTTTTTCTACCCACACCCCAATGATGCAGCAATATCTGCGTCTGAAAGCCGAAAATCCGGATATTTTGCTGTTTTACCGGATGGGGGATTTTTATGAGTTGTTTTATGACGATGCCAAAAAAGCGGCGCAGTTGCTGGATATTTCCCTGACTAAACGCGGCAGTTCCGCCGGGCAGCCGATTCCGATGGCAGGCGTGCCATATCATGCGGTGGAAGGCTATTTGGCGAAGTTGGTACGCTTAGGCGAATCGGTGGCGATTTGTGAGCAGATTGGCGATCCTGCCACCAGCAAAGGGCCCGTCGAACGGCAGGTGGTACGGATAGTCACGCCCGGAACCGTCAGTGACGAAGCCCTATTGCCAGAACGCCAAGATAATCTGATTGCAGCGGTGTATCAACATAAAGTGCGGTTTGCCTTGGCAACATTAGACATGACTTCGGGGCGCTTTCAAATCAGTGAACACGACAACCAAGCCAGTCTACAAGCGGAATTGCAACGGCTATCCATTGCCGAGTTGTTATATGATGAAGAGTTCAGCGAAATGGCGCTATTAGAGGGGCGCAGGGGTTTACGGCGGCGTCCAATTTGGGAGTTTGAGTTGAATACCGCACTTCAACTGTTAAACCGCCAATTTGGTACCCAAGATCTGAAAGCGTTTGGTGTGGAAAACGCCAGTTTGGGGCTGTGTGCCGCCGGTTGCCTGCTACATTATGCCAAAGAGACCCAACGCACCGCCCTGCCGCATATCACTGCAATCAGTTTGGTGCAAAGCAATGAATTTATCGTCCTTGATGCCGCCACGCGACGCAATTTAGAGCTGACGCAAAATCTGTCAGGCGGCAGCGAATATACTCTGGCATGGGTGCTGGATCACTGTGTCACCCCGATGGGCAGCCGTTTATTGAAGCGTTGGATTCATCAACCGATTTGCGATATTGCCCAGCTGCAAAAACGACAGCAAGCGATTGCGGCCATTTTACAGCACGACTTAATTGCTGATTTGCAACCATTATTGCGCCAAGTGGGGGATATGGAGCGGATTTTGGCGCGCGTAGCGTTGCGTTCGGCACGACCGCGCGATCTCACCCGTTTACGCAGTGCGCTTGAACAAATTCCGCTGATCAAAAATCAACTCAATGCGCACAATTCGCCACAACTAACCGCACTTTGCCGCTTAATCGACGATTTTGCCGAATTATGCGAACTGTTACGACAGGCATTGGTCGAAACACCGCCGTTATTGATTCGTGACGGTGGCGTGATTGCGCCGGGCTACCATGCCGAGCTGGACGAATGGCGCGAGCTGTCTGCCGGCGCTACCCGATTCTTAGACGAACTGGAAGCACGCGAACGTGAAGCCACCGGCATTGACACCCTCAAAATCGGTTTTAATGCAGTACACGGCTACTATATTCAGATCAGTCGCGGACAGGCGGAGCGCGCGCCGATACATTATGTGCGCCGTCAAACCCTGAAAAATGCCGAACGCTATATTATCCCCGAACTGAAAACCTATGAAGACAAAGTGCTGAAAGCCAAAGGCGCGGCGCTGGCGTTGGAAAAACAGTTGTACGATGAACTGTTTGAACGGCTGCTACCGTACTTGGGCGAGCTACAACTGGCGGCGTTAACGCTGGCACAACTGGACGTGTTTGCCAATTTGGCGGAACGGGCGCAAAGCTTGAACTACAGCTGTCCGCAGTTTTCCGAGCAGATCGGCATTGCGATTGAAAATGGTCGTCATCCTGTGGTCGAGCAAGTGATGAGCGATCCGTTTATTGCTAATCCGTTGCAACTCAGCCCTGAGCGGCATCTTTTGGTGGTAACCGGCCCGAATATGGGCGGAAAAAGCACTTATATGCGACAAACAGCCTTGATCGTGCTGATGGCGTATATCGGTAGCTTCGTGCCGGCACAAAGTGCGGTTATCGGTCCGATTGATCGGATTTTCACCCGTATCGGCGCGTCGGATGACCTTGCTTCTGGGCGTTCGACCTTTATGGTGGAAATGACCGAAATGGCGAATATCCTGCATCAAGCCGGAGCAAAAAGTTTAGTGCTGATCGACGAAATCGGGCGCGGCACCTCGACTTACGACGGCTTAGCGCTGGCGTGGGCATGCGCTGAATGGTTGGCAAAAAAATTGCGTTCGCTGACGCTGTTCGCCACCCACTATTTCGAATTGACCGTATTGCCGCAGCAATTCGAAGGCGTATTCAATGTACATTTGGACGCATTGGAACACAACGACAGCATCGCATTTATGCACGCAGTACAAGACGGCGCCGCCAGCAAAAGTTACGGCTTGGCTGTGGCGGCATTGGCGGGCGTGCCGAAAACTGTGTTGAAGCTGGCACAGCAGAAGCTCAACCAACTGGAACGATTATCGCAACAAAGCGGCGATCACAAGCTACAGCAGTTGCGTGAACTGAGCCAAATGCAGGCGGAGCTACCGTTAGTTGAAGAAGACGAGGGCAAAAGTGCGGTGTGGCAGATGCTGCAACAGCTTGATCCCGACGATCTCAGCCCGAAACAGGCATTGACCTATTTGTATCAGTTGAAAACGTTGGTCAAAAAGGCATAGTCACAACAATAGGGTCTGTTGATATTTAGAATCCGGTATAGTAGACAAAATGGTTG
>NZ_VDHB01000079.1:0-12688 GCF_006227735.1 Testudinibacter sp. 'clade 2' | reverse complement strand
GTATGGTTATATTTATAAGTGAGGTCCCCACGTCCAGCAAGTAATCCTTCAACGATAAAATCTAATATTTCTCTTATTACAGGCATTATATCTCCATTCAAGAGAAGATTAATTCATCATTCGGCATCTGTTTGATTTTTTGTGGCAGATCGCCATTGAGTCCCAGCGCTTGTGCCATGAGTTGATCTTTGACGATCGGCAGTTTGTCGGTCAAGGTCATGCCAACCCCGCGTAGCAGTTTTTTCAGCGGATTCGGATCATTAAACAAGGATTTAAAACCCTGCATTGCGACCAGCATTTTTACTGCTTCGCTTTTACGCCAGCGTTCGTAGTGGCGCAAATAACGCAGTTCACCAATATCGAGATGTTGCTGTAGATTTTTCTCAATCTCTTGTGCCAACGCCATCGCATCCATAAAACCGAGGTTCACCCCCAATCCTGCCAGCGGATGAATGGTATGTGCCGCATCACCGATCAGCGCAATTCGGGCTTTAACAAAATCTCGGGCATAACGCGCAGTGAGCGCAATCGCTTGGCGCTTGCCGACCACGTTGCACAAGCCCAAGCGGTTATCGAAAGCGATATTCAGTGCTTTATTAAACGCTTGATCGTCCATGTTCAAATGCTGTTCTGCCGCTTCCGGCGGTTGTGACCAGACAATCGAGCACAAGTGCGGTTGCTGCAACGGCAAAAATGCCAAAATTGAATCCTGAGTGAAAATTTGCCGTGCTGTGTGCAAGTGCGGTTCGGCAGTTTCCACATTACAAACTAACGCACTGTGCCCGTAATCACGAAAATTCAAGGGAATATCCGCTTGTTGCCGCAGCCACGAATTGGCGCCGTCGGCGCCCACCAGCAGTTTTCCGGTCAATATCGTACCGTCTTCCAGCGTGAGCAAAGCACATTGTTGATTGATATTCAAACTTTTCGGCTTACCGTGCAGAATTTCAACATTCGTTTGGCGCGTAATTTTTTGCCATAAGTGGTGGCGAATCAGTTGGTTTTCGATTATATAACCCAGTTGATCCAAACCCAGTGAAGCCGCATCAAAATGAATGTTGGCAAAACTGTCTTTTTCCCAAACCTCCATGTGCGAATAAGCACAGCAACGCCCCTGTTTTAATCCCTGCCACACGCCAAACTGATGCAGCATTTTTTGACTGGCAAGATTCAGCGCACTGACTCGGTTGCTGAGGTTCGACAAGCTGTTTGGATCCGGCGCAAACGCCTCGACAATCACGATTTGGCAAGCGCTGTTTTCCAGCGCAGCAGCCAGCGCCAAACCAACCATACCACCGCCAATAATCACTACATCTGCATTTTTCATATTGATATTCCGTCTGTTATACCCAGCCTAAAGTCGGTTTGATAAACTGTTGTTGCAATGGCGCAAAGGCGGACAGCGCCAACAAACCCGCATTGCGCGCAATTTGCAGCGGCAGCAAATCGTTGGCGAAGGTATTAACCAAGCTGTCGGTCAGATTGATCATCCGTGTCTGATCCGCTTGCCGCTGCTGTTGATAGCGCTGCAACACCGCACTTGCCCCCAAGTCTTGTCGCTGTTGCACCGCTTGCACCAAGATCGCCGCCAAACAAGTCACATCACGCAGCCCTAAATTGAAGCCTTGTCCGGCAATCGGGTGCAAAGTTTGTGCCGCATTGCCGACTAAAGCCAAGCGGTGATGAATTTGACGATCGGCTTTTTGCAATTTCAGCGGATACGCACTCCGTTTGCCGACCTGCTCAAATTTGCCAAGCCGCCAGCCGAATTGCTGTTGCAGTTGTGCTAAAAAATCGGTGTCATCTAACGCCAGCAGCGCTTCAGGGTTGCGTACACACCACACCAACGATAACCAATCTTGTTGCAAAGGCAACAGCGCCAACGGCCCCTGTGCGGTAAAGCGTTCAAAAGCCCGTCCATCGTGCGCCACCGCAGTTTTAACATTGGCGATCACCGCACTTTGTTGATAGTCGTTCAAGGTTTGATAATGGATGCCGCATTGCTGTGCTATCGTGGAATGGTTGCCGTCAGCACAAACCAAAAGTGCGGTCTGTAACTGGGATTGATCACTTAATTGCAGGTGAACAGCATCCGCACTGCGCTGCAACTCGGTAATGGTCACCGGGGATAGATAATCAATATTCGGGGAGTGAGCAATCGCCTCCAACAAGACTTTGCCCATCGCTGCCAACTCGATCACCGCCCCCAAGCGGCTGAGCTGCAAAGTTTGCGACGACAGTTCAACAATCCCGGAATGGCCACGATCACTAACATGAATCTGGGTGATTGCCTCCGTCAACGGTGCGATTTTCTGCCATAAACTTTGCTTGGCATTAAACGCTATCTGCTGCAATTTTTGGCAAGAGCCCTGCGACAACGCAATACTGCGTGCATCAAAACCGCACTTTTGCCGTGGCTGCGGTTTTGTTTTAGCATTTTTCTCAAGGACGGCAATGCGTAACTCCGGCAGATGCTGCGCTAGCGCCAATGCCAGACAACAGCCGCTCATGGCGCCACCGACAATCACTAGATCATAGGATTTTTCCATTGCCGTTCTCCTCGCTGTTTTTTCTGTATTATTTTTGCTGCATCAGGATTTCGATTTCATCAATCTCTTTCGGCACCGCCGCCGTCAGCACTTTATTGCCGTATTCAGTAATCAGGATATTATCCTCAATTCGCACGCCGATGCCTTGATATTGCTCAGGAATATCGCTATTTTTGCTTAAATACAGCCCCGGCTCCACGGTCAACACCATACCAACTTCCAAAGTGCGGTTGCGATTTTCGCCATAATGCCCGACATCATGCACATCCAAACCGAGCCAATGCCCTAAGCCGTGCATGTAAAACGGTAAATAGGCTTTGTCTGCAATCAGCTGCTCCACTTCCCCCTGCAAAATCCCCAATTCAACCAGACCGGCAACTTTGATTTTCAGCACTTCCTGATTGACTTGATAAATGCTCGCCCCCGGCACCAACAGCTCAAGCGCACGTTTTTCCGCCTTTAACACCAGCTCATACACCGCTCTTTGCGCTGGGCTGAACTGCCCGTTGACCGGAAAAGTGCGGGTGATGTCGCCGGCATACATCGCAAATTCGCAACCGGCATCAATCAGCACCAAATCGCCGTCTTGCAACAATTGATCATTTTCGGTGTAGTGTAAAATACAGGCATTTTCACCCCCGGCGACAATGCTGTTATAAGACGCAAACCGTGCGCCATGGCGGTTGAATTCGTGCAAAATTTCGCTTTCGATCTCATATTCATAACGGTTCGGGCGGGTTTGTCGCATCGCTCGCAAATGCGCCAACGCAGAGATTTGTCCTGCCTGCTGCAACAATGCCACTTCGTGTTCCGATTTAAACAGTCGCATTTCATCTAATAACGGTCGCCAGTCGATCCGCTGTGTCGGCGCACTGAAACCTTGTCGTTGGTGTTGGCGTGCATAACGTAGGCTGTCGCTGACAATTTTGTCGCCCCACGTTTGCTGATCTTCCGCTTGATACAGTACGGTGATGCCATTGAGTAATTTAGGCAATTCCAAATTAATATCTGCAATCGAATAAGCCGCATCCAATGTTAAACTGTCCGGCGCTTTTTCGACGCCCAAACGCCGCCCGTTCCAAGTTTCCAGCAACGGATCGGACGGGCGCAGGAAAACCGCACTTTGATATTTAGCACCACGTTTTAGCAGCAGCAACGCTGAATCCGGTTCGTTAAAGCCGGTTAAATACCAAAAATAGCTGTCTTGCCGAAACGGATAGGTGCTGTCGGCATTGCGGGTTTGCTCCTGCGCAGAGAAAATCAGCAGAGCGCTGTCATCCGACAATTGTTCACATAAACGTTGACGCCGTTGCTGAAATTCGGCTGTCGGCAACGCCGCCAAATAGGTTAAATCCATAATGGTTACCGCACTTTGAGTTAATAATTATGATTAATGAAGCACTCGTGTATCAACCGGCATTTTTTGGTTGAAACTGCTGTAGAAAAACATCGCAATGGTTTGCAGATATTCGCTGATTTCCGTCAATGCCACGTCCAACTCTTCGGCATCGTCGTCCTCTTCATAGCCCAAACGTGCAATATCGTTCAAATCAGCAACCGCTTCTTGCACTTCGTCATCATCTTGCTCCAATTGTGGTCTTGCCAAGCCAAGCCCCAATAAAAAATGGTTGGTCCAGTCAGAAAGCGAATCAGCACGGTTGAATTGGTTGCTTTCGTCCAGCCAAATTTCAAAACTAAAATGCTCTTCATCACTCAGGCTGTCATCAATCTCTTGATACAACTGCTCGACTTTTTGCATTACATCGGTGGGATAGGCGTGTCCCTCGTTGGTGAATTGATAGGTTAAGGATTTCCAATTGGCTTTTTGCCCGCCGCCACACAGCAGTCCGCTGAGGAAGCCGTGTAATTCGGCAGCATTTAAACCAATTTGATGAGTTTTCAGTAACTGATTGAATTGTCGATAGTCTAAGGTTGTTGTCGTCATATTTTTCTTCCTAATAAGTTGACTTTTATTTTATCACTCAAAGCCGATGACAACCAACAAAACAATCCCGAAATTCATCTTTCGCTATGGTTAAAACAGCAGAATATGGCATAATAATCGCTACTTTTTATTAAGCCAGTCCATGGGGTTAGCAAATGTCTGAAAATATCGAATTACGTATTTTTGGTCAGGTTTTACGATTACATTGTCCGGAAGAGCAACAATCGGCGCTGCGCGAAGCGGCATTGCAACTGGAACAGCGGGTCGGAGAGTTGAAAGAACGCAGCGGCATGTTGCAAATGGATCGGGTGCTATCCATTGTTGCGCTAAATTTAACCTTTGAATTGCAACAAGAGAAACGCAAAAATCAACAACAAGATTCGATGCTGCACCGCATTCAACAATTGGATGCCTCGTTGAGCAGTGCACTGGCGGAAGTTGGTGCAGATATGCAAATAGTAAACAAATAGTCGTAAAAATGTGCGGATGGGCACATTATCACATTGTAACACTGGCACTTTTCGATAAAGTAGGCTAGTATTTAGAGAACAAATTTCCTGGGGTGTGCGTCAGCGGATTAAGTCCCTGAGCCGATACTTAACTTTTATTGAGTCGGTCCCTCACTGTCGGTGTGCAAGCTCGGTTCGACCGAGAAGCCTGAAAACGGTATGACTGGCTCCCTTGAACCGTAGGGTTCAAGGACCGATTATTCGCAACGGCACCTCGGGACCCAATCCAAACTTCTGTGAAGCAATTCAAGTGTCACGATTATGACCGATTCTTGCCTAGCAACAAAACCAACGCTCAATATCACCCAACAACGCCAGCAAATTCGGCGTCAAATGCGTGCCAAACGCCAACAGCTTAGTGCAGAGCAACAGCAGCAAGCAGCTGAAAATATTTGCCGACAAGCGCTCGCGTTGATTGCCCAATACGACGCCGAAACTGTAGCGCTGTATTTAGCGTTTAACGGTGAGATTTCAACCGCACTTTTGATCGAAAAACTATGGCAGGCAGGAAAAACCGTCTGTCTGCCACGTTTGCATCCGTTTACGGCGGGACATTTACTGTTTTTTCGTTATGATCGCCACAGCCTGTTACAACCCAATCAGTTTGCGATTCCAGAACCTGAATTGGATCTGACCCGACTGGTTACAAAAAATGAATTGGAGATCATCTTCACACCGCTGGTGGCCTTTGACCGACAAGGCAACCGGCTCGGCATGGGCGGCGGCTTCTACGACCGCACTTTGCAACATCTGCAACAGAGAAATGTTATCGCTGTCGGCTTGGCACACCAATGTCAACAGGTTAACCAATTACCGATTGAACATTGGGATGTACCGTTGAGCCAGATTCTGGTCGGCTGAGAATCGGGCTTACTGCGGCAATACGCTGGTAAAATCTTTATCCCGCCCGCAAAATAGGGGGACAAAGAGAGACTAGCTTTCCGCAACCAACGCCAAAAATTCGGCTTCAGACAGCACCGAAATTCCCAATTCTTGTGCCTTGCTGAGTTTAGAACCGGCTTTTTCACCGGCGATCAAATAGTCGGTTTTGGCGGAAACACTGCCGCTGACTTTGCAGCCGAGCTGTTGTAGGTAAGCTTTGGCTTGGTCGCGTGACATTTGAGTCAGCGTGCCGGTCAGCACCACATTTTTGCCTTTGAGCGGATTATCGCTAATCTCTTTTTCTTCTACCGCCTCCCAGTGAACACCTTGCGCCAGCAGATCTTCCACCACGCTGCGGTTGTGTTCTTCCTGCCAAAACAGATAGACCCGCATTGCAACCACGTCGCCGATGTCCTGCACCTGTTTTAACTGCTCTTGATCGGCGGCACGAATCGCTTCAAGGGTTTTAAAATGGTTCGCCAAATTTTGTGCGGTGGCTTCGCCGACATCGCGGATGCCAAGCGAGAAGATAAACCGCGCAAGTGTGGTTTTTTTCGCTTTTTCTAAGCTATTCAACGCATTTTGTGCTGATTTATCCCCCATTCGCTCCAGACGCATTAAGGTGATTTTATCCAAACGGAATAGATCCGCCGGGGTGTGGATCAACTCCCGCTCGACCAACTGTTCAATTAATTTATCGCCCACGCCATCAATATCCATTGCCTTGCGTGATACAAAATGTTTCAGCGCCTCTTTGCGTTGCGCATCGCAAAACAGTCCGCCGGTACAGCGGGCAACCGCTTCGCCGTCAATTCGCACAATCGCTGAACCACACACCGGGCAATGTTGCGGAAATATGATCGGTTTGGCATCTGCCGGACGGCGATCTTCGATAATCCCGATAATCTGCGGAATCACATCACCGGCACGGCGAATAATCACAGTATCACCAATCGCCACGCCAAGCCGTTCGATCTCATCGCCGTTGTGCAAAGTAGCATTGCTGACGGTTACTCCGGCAACAAACACCGGTTCCAACTTCGCCACCGGGGTGATCGCCCCGGTGCGACCAACCTGAAATTCGACATCTTTTAATAACGTAAGCTGCTCCTGTGCCGGAAATTTATAGGCGATTGCCCAACGTGGTGCTTTGGCGACAAAGCCCAGCTGTTCTTGCAGCGCAATCGCATTGACTTTGAGCACCGTGCCATCAATGTCATAGCCTAATTGATCGCGCTTAGCGGCAATCGCTTGATAATACTTCAGCACTTCAGCACTGCCTTGGCATAAACGAATTTCGTTGTTGATCGGAATCCCCAACGACTTCAGCCATTGCAGCCGTGCATAGTGAGTGGCTGGCAACTCAACCCCTTCGGAAATCCCGATGCTGTAGGCATTTAAGCTCAAATGACGCTGGCGGGTGATTTTCGGATCCAACTGACGCAGCGATCCTGCCGCTGCATTACGCGGATTGGCAAAGGTTTTTTGCCCATGCTGCAACGCATCTTGGTTCAGTTGTTCAAAAGCGTGATGTGGCATAAACACTTCGCCACGGACTTCCAAACGAGCTGGCGGGGTGTCGCTCAACAGTTGCAGCGGAATATTGCGGATGGTTCGAATATTGCTGGTAATATCCTCACCGGTGGTGCCATCACCACGTGTCGCCGATTGGCTTAGCACGCCATTGAGATACAAAATACTGACCGCCAGCCCGTCCAGTTTCGGTTCGCAGCAAAACGTCAGTTCTTCCACGCTGCCTAACCGCTCTTGAATTCGCCGCTCGAAGGCATAAAAATCTTGATCAGAAAAAGCATTATCCAATGATAACATCGGCAGCTCATGGGTAATCTGCCGAAAACCTGACAGTGGTTTCGCCCCAACCCGTTGCGTCGGTGAGTCGGGGCTAATCAGTTGTGGGTGCTCTGCTTCAAGCTGCTTGAGTTGGTTCAACAGACGATCATATTCCGCATCGGGAATTTGTGGCTGATCCAACACATGGTATTGGTATTCATGATAACGAAGTTGTTGGCGCAACTGCTCAATTTGTTGGGAAATAATTTGTGTATTCATCATATTTTTCTAAAAAAGACCGCACTTTTAAGCAAAGTGCGGTTCAGGTTATTCGATGGGCTAGAACAGGCTTAACTAATCAAACTTAAATAGTACTCTTTTGATGCTTGATCAAAGGGTTGCCGTTTGTCATTTAGCACTTGTCCGTGCAGCTCGTCTGCCAACGTTTGCGCGGCACGCAGTAACAAGCGGAAGTTGGCCAGATCGCTACCGTGCGATGGCAGGTGCATAAACAGTACCAAACCGACAGTGCGCAAATCAGCAATGCTGTCCAGATCAAAAATACCCGGTTTCATCATATTCGCCGCACTAAACAAGATCGGTGAGCTGCCGTCTAAATCCAAGTGACGGTGGTATAAGTTGTGCTGACCATACAAAAATCCCAGATTATCCAGTGACTGTACCACTTGCGTGCCTTGAAACGCTTGATTTTGCGCTGCAACCACATATAGCAATATTGTTTTCGGTTTTTCATTACTTTGCGCACCATCGACTTTTTCAGCAGAAGATGGCATCGAGTCGGTGCTCGGTTGCGGTGTCTGGCTCGATTTGTTCTCAGTTTCCGGATTCAGTTGTGCGCGAATGATTGCCGCAGCTTCGCTCGGCGCGGCGGTTTGACTGCTTGGAGAGTTGCGGGTAAGATCGTCGCTAACTTCTTGGCTTATATTGATTTTTCGCTGTTGAGTCACCCGCGCCAGCTCCTCACGCAATAGCTCAGAGGAGGTATTAATCCCCTCTTCACTGTCAAATTCCTGCTCAAGATCGGCAATCGTGCGATTCAACAATGACGAACGGGATAAGGAATCCGCACTGCTAGCGTGATGGTCAGCCGCACTTTGAGTCAATGTACTCTGTGTTGTCTGGTTGGCTGTGATCCCTTGCTCCGGCAAGGTGATACGGATATTACTGACCGCCTGCTCCACCGAAACCGCTGGTTGGGTCGGCTGCCGTGGTGAATTTATCGGCGCTTCAGCCTGTGAAAGTGCGGTTTCGTCCGCTCGCCACGTACGATCATTGGCTTGCGACTCGGTTATTTGTCCTCTGCCGTCAGTTGAGGCAGGTTGGTGCAGCAAATCCGGCTCGTCTTTTAGTGAATTTAGCGAATCTGCGGTTCTGGAATCATACGTAAAGGTATTTGCCGCCTTAAACAGCTGTGATTTCTCACGTCTGCTCGACCACAAACCATGCACAACGAGAATAGCCAAAATCAGTACGATTAGAATGATTAAAATAATATGCAAATCCATCATGAACCTATTCTTTAATTGAACCTAATTCTTTAATTGAATCTATACATTAACCGATACTTTAATAAAGTGGTTGCCGAGTAGATAAATGCCAATGAACGCGCTTGAACACCTTCAATATCCATTAACGGAAATTGATTTTGCAAGCTTATCATATTTTTTCCTTAAAAAACTATGTTTAACATGTTTAAGGCTATGATTAAATCCACAAAACCTGCTGATGATCAAGATTTGCTTTAGCGTTGACAGTCACTTATAGTGAGCGCAGCTATAGCTGCTATAATAGTAACAATAACCGCACACAGGAGCGATAAACCATGTTTCAAGCAGAACAATCAGAATTCAAACAAGGGCTGACCTATTTTTTACGCGGCTGGCATTTGATCAGCCGCCCGGGATTACGCCGCTTTGTCGTGATGCCAATTTTGATTAATATTGTGCTGCTAATCACTATTTTTTGGCTGATGCTGGGGCAAATCGGCAATTTTGCACAGTGGCTCGTGAGTTTCGTTCCGACATGGCTAGATTGGATCAGCTATCTGGTTTACGGCTTGGCGATTATTACCATTTTGATCGTCTTTTTCTTTATTTTCAATTTATTAGCCGGTTTTATCGCTGCGCCGTTCAACGGTATTTTGGCAGAAAAAGTAGAAAAATTACTGACCGGGCAAACCAACGATCAAAGTCTGGGGGCGCTGGATTTAGTCAAAGATACGCCACGAATGTTGCGCCGTGAATGGCAAAAATTTGCCTATTCATTTCCGAAGTTTATCGGATTATTTGTACTGAGCTTTGTGCCGGGTGTCGGGCAAACCGTTATTCCGCCACTGTTTTTTCTTTACGGTGCTTGGATGGCGGCGATTCAATATTGTGATTATCCGTTTGATAATCATAAAATTTCGTTTATGCGAATGCGCTACCAACTGGCAGAAAAACGCAGCCTGAATTTAACTTTCGGCGGTTTGGTGTCAATTTGCACCTTTATTCCGTTTTTAAATTTTATCATTATCCCGGTTGCCGTTTGTGGTGCAAGCGCACTTTGGGTTGATCACTACCGTCCGTGGCAAAGTGAAGCCTCTGCCGAGAAAAACGCAGCCGGAACTGATGTTGCAACAGCGACCTCAAGTGCGGTCAGCAACCCTCACTAAGCCTATAATTTTAAAATCGACTAATAACCGAATGTTATAAAGTATAACCACAAACCATTACTTTTTTATGAGAAAAGCGACTATGCTCTAACCATCGCTTTTACCGTTAACTCCATCATAAGAGGTTAAAATGACAATTTTTGCAGATAACTCACAAACCATCGGTAATACCCCGTTAGTGCGTTTAAAACATTTCGGCAACAACGGCAACCTGTTGGCAAAAATCGAAGCACGCAATCCAAGTTTTAGCGTCAAATGCCGCATCGGTGCCAATATGGTGTGGCAGGCAGAAAAAGACGGCATTTTGACCGAAGGGAAAGAAATTGTTGATGCCACTAGCGGTAACACCGGCATTGCATTGGCGTATGTAGCAGCGGCACGCGGCTATAAAATCACCTTAACCATGCCAGAAACCATGAGCTTGGAACGTAAACGTCTGCTGAAAGGCTTGGGTGTCAATTTGGTATTGACCGAAGGCGCAAAAGGCATGAAAGGTGCGATCGCCAAAGCCGAAGAGATTGCCGCATCTGATCCAAAACGTTATATCATTTTGAAACAGTTTGAAAACCCGGCAAACCCGGCGATTCACCAACAAACGACCGGACCGGAAATCTGGCACGACACCGACGGCAAAATCGATGTGCTCGTGGCTGGCGTAGGCACCGGCGGCACCATAACCGGCATCAGCCGTGCGATTAAACACGATTTTGGCAAAGCGATTACCTCAATTGCGGTTGAACCGGCAGAATCGCCGGTGATCAGCCAAACGCGCAACGGTGAAGAGGTGAAACCGGGTCCGCATAAAATTCAAGGCATCGGCGCCGGTTTTATCCCGAAAAATCTGGATTTGTCACTGGTTGATCGTGTCGAAACCGTTGATAGCGAAACGGCAATTGCCACTGCACGCCGCTTGATGGCGGAAGAGGGCATTTTGGGCGGCATTTCATCCGGTGCGGCATTGGCTGCTGCCGACAAAATTGCTAAACAGCCTGAATTTGCCGATAAGCTGGTTGTGGTGATTCTGCCTTCTGCCTCGGAACGCTACCTCAGCACCGCCCTTTTCGACGGGATCGACATTTAACACAAAAATTACTTAAATTGATGTTTAATTTATAACCATAAATAAGTATAATCTCAAACCTGAGCAGTAAATCTGCTTGGGTTTTTATTTGTTATAAACTTATTTGGAGTTTTATATTATGTTTCAATGGTTATTTCAACAAACCGATCCGAGCCGTCGCCGTTATGGGGTAGCCCTGTTTGTCGGTATCATCGGCGGCATCATTTCAGCGTTTGTAAAATGGGGGGCAGAACATCCATTTCCGCCACGCAGCCCGTTGGATCTGTTCACTGCCGCTTGCCAAGATCCGTCGCAGGCACTGGAAGTTTGCTCGCGTGCATTCTTGAATCCGCCGCATGTTTTTCTGCGTGACTACTTAGGTATCGACCCGACACAAGCTGCATTCACCTTTGCCGATCACGCGTTCAATTGGATTGGCGTCACCCATATGATTTTTTCATTGGTCTTCGCCATCAGCTACTGTATCGTTGCTGAACGTTTTCCAAGAGTGAAACTATGGCAAGGGATCGCCGCCGGTTTAATCGCCAATATTGCCGTGCACTATATTACTTTCCCATTATTGGGCTTGACTCCACCGGTATCAGAATGGCCGTTGTATGAACATGTTTCCGAGCTAGTCGGGCATATCTGCTGGTTCTGGACCATTGAAGTAATCCGTCGTGATCTACGCAATCGCATTACGCACGAACCAGACGCAGAAATACCACTCGGTTCCGCACGTTAATCACTATTTGATCTGGTAAACCAAGCGGCTTACCAGATTTCTTTGCTTAAAAAACACCCAAATGCCAATAAAAAGATACAAAAAAAGATAACTACCCTATCGCGACTTTCCATATCCACTAAGCTTTTCAAATAATTAACGCAATACCAATAAAATACTCCAATTTATTTTGACTCGAAATGAAGATAGATTAGGGTCTGTTGATCTTTGTTTATATTTTGAGTTGTCGTTTAAAATAAGCACAATCTAGGCGTAAGCCGAAATCAATAGTGGGACTATTGATGAGGGTTACAACGACGAGTGTGCTTATTTTAAACACAATCCGCAGGACTATGACTCTTTTTCGCCACTACTGCGTTAAAAGCCGTTCGTTTAGAATCACTAAACTTCACAACTTTTGCCTTATTTATTTGCAAAAAGAGTGGCGAAAAATAGTCTATAGCTCAAATTATAAACAAAGATCAACAGACCCTAAATATTTGCGAATTCGATCACATAATTTTCTTTTTTATTTGTATAGAATGATTCAACAG
>NZ_VDHB01000078.1:0-47824 GCF_006227735.1 Testudinibacter sp. 'clade 2' | reverse complement strand
ATATATGACTGGTTGATTGTTTCTCTATAGATGATTTTAAATTTTTACTTTTTGCTCTAATAAAGTCTTGCCGAGTCTTATATGCATTAGAAGGATTTATCGAATGATATAAACATCTATCAAATGCACTTAATTCAGAATAAACAACCTCTTTTTTAATTTTTTTCCATCTTGTGCCGGATAAATTAGTTGAATTGATTTTTTTATTTTCAACAGTTTTCATACCAAATTGGGCTTTGGGTCTATCTGTTTCCCAATAGTCAGCATTCCTATCAATTTTCTGATTATTATGCTGAAAGACTTCTGCTGACAAGCCACTTTGTTGATCTTTATAACTATACCAGTATGACTGATAACTATTTTCTTCTGATTTATCTATTGGTGTTGTAAACCAATAGTCAGAAGGTACTTTTCCATCCACAGCGCCATACAGTGCAACTAAAGCTGATGTTTTATTTGTACCATTTTGACCAACCAATACCGTTATAGGGTAATCAAAAGTAAGTTCTTGCAGTTTTTCAATATTTTTAAAATTCGAAAAAACAATTTTTCTAATAAAAGGCTCTATTTTTGGAGAATTAAAAATACTTTCTAAAGGATCTTTTTTTGTCATATATATATCTTAGTCTTGAATATTATATTTATTCTACAAATCTACTTTACAAGGTAGCTTGCGGTGTTCAACCATTGTGCTATCTACAAATCCACCATCTTCAACGGTAACGCTTTAACGAACTTCGCCAACACTCTAAATTCGCTAAATTTTTCAAATGGGACTTGGAGAGGCGGATATTTGCTGTTGTTGTCGGAAAGAATCATCATGATGTTGCCCGGTGCGCGCATTAGGCGTTTGATATACAGTGCGCCAAACTCGTCGATAAAGATGTAAACGCCTTCGCCGTCGTAGGCATTGCAGTGGGTATCCACAAAAGCGATATCACCTTTTCCAATGGTCGGCTCCATGCTGTCGGTTGGTACGTTGATCAGGTTCATACCGCTAATGCTTTTGCGCCCGAGAATATCGACGACGTGGTCTTGTGCGATCACGATTTCTTTAATGACTTCTGGGTAATCGTCATTGATAAAGCCATCATGCCCTGCGGCAGCCTTTACGTCCCATAACGTGATAGACACGCTGTCAGAGTAGTTTTGCCGTATTAATGCAGGCTTGTTACTGGAATAGTCCGCCGCAGCATCATCGGACATTGAGAACCAATGTTCAGGATAGCCAGTTACTTTAGCAAGATTGGTTAAATTTTCCCCTTGTGGGGACGTCATTTTTCCAGCCTTGTTCGGTCTGAGCCATTGTTGAACGGCTTGCGGAGAAATATTTAACTGCCTTGCCAACTCTGATCTATTCCAGCCGTTTTCAGCCAAAACCTGCTCAATTCTATTCTTTGAATTCATTTTTCACCTCTTTTTATAAATTCTACAAGGTTAGCTTTAAGTTATCACTTAAAGAATTACTTGTTTGTGTTTTAAATTACTTGTAATATTGCTTTAATAATTAACAAGGAGATCCTGCAATGACACCAGCAATTAGAGAAAAACTTGCTGCAACGAATAAATCTGAAATCGCACGTCAATTTGGTGTAACGCCACAGGCTGTTCAGCAATGGTTTATCAACGGCATTCCGGCAACTAAGGTTGTTGATTTTTGCCGTTGCATTAACTGGGTTGTAACGCCCCATGAAATTGCGCCGAAACAATACCCTAATCCAACAGACGGGTTGCCAGCTAATTCTTAATTTACCAACCCCAGAAAAAAACAAAACCATAAAAAACGGCAAGAAATTATGAAGAAAATCATTATCTCGATGATTGAGAAAGTTCCGGGCGGCAAAAGTGTGGTAGCGGGCTTTCTTGGCATGTCTGAAGCGTGCTTGAACAACCGCTTGTATCAAACCAAGGGGCAGCGGTTTACCTGCGAGGAGCTGATCGCCGTACAGCAAACATTCGGCTTGAGCGATTACACCGATGAGATTTGTCGCTTGTCCGGTGGTGTGTTTGTGCCGGTGGCGGAGTTGGACACGTTAGACAACGTGGAATTGTCGCTGTTGCAAATCCGTGAGGCGGCGGCGCGTGGGTTGTTGTTTGAAACGCTACAAACCGCACTTGAAGATGGCGAGATAAATCGAGCCGAAGAAAAAATTTTGCGGCGGCTACTGCATAGCCATTTATCGGCGACATCAAAAACGATCGAAAGCGTGATCGCACTGAACAGCAGACAATAAAAAACCACCGCGGCTACGGTGGTTAATTATCAGGTTTTATACAAAACCAATCTAGTGAGGTAATTATGACCAATTTAATAAAATTTAGCAATAGTGTTTTGACGATGAGCAGTCGTGAGATTGCTTCGCTGGTGGAGTCAAACCATAACGATGTGTGCCGGAGCATTAAGCGACTGGTTGAAAAAGGTGTCATTGGGGGGTATCAGCCAATGGCTTACACCCACCCACAGAACGCTCAGACATACTATGAATATCATCTTGTCAAACGTGACACTTATGTCGTGGTCGCTCAACTTTGCCCGGCGTTTACTGCTCGGCTGGTAGATCGCTGGCAAGAACTGGAAAACCAACAGCGGCCGCCAACCGCACTTGCCCCTTCCCGTAAAGAACTGGCGTTGCTGGTGCTGCAGGCGGAAGAGGAAAATGAGCGGTTGCAGTTGGAAAATCAGCAGTTGAAGCCGAAAGCCGCTTTTGTCGATCATTATGTTGATGTCGGCACCACAAAATCCCTGCGGGAAACCGCAAAAATTATCAATATGCCGGAAAAGGCGATGATACAGCGGTTACTTGATGATCGTGCACTGTATCGTCAATCCGGCAATCTCATTCCCTTCTCAGACAAGCAAAGCCGTGGTCTATTCAGTGTGAAAACCGGCACTGCTGAGCATGGACACAATTACACCCAAACTCGCGTAACCGCCAAAGGCATTCAGTGGATTGCTGATCGTTATGCGTCGGAGTTAATGTCATGACAAATCATTTTATCCCCAATTCATTTCAGATCCCCAATGCGTTCGTCGATCAGGTCATGGGTATGGTTTCCGGCAATGCGGTTAAATGCTATTTGCTGGTGGCGCGCAAAACAACCGGCTGGCAAAAAGAGAGCGATTTTATTTCAATCAGCCAGTTCAAACAGGCGACACAAATTAACCGTGATAAGACTATCTATGCGATTTTGAAAGAGCTGGAAGATGTTGGCTTGATCCGCACTCGGAAAGCCAAAGGCAAGACGACAGAGTTTTATTTAGTGCGTGATATGCCGGCAGTGGAGAATGTGAGTACACCAGTGGCGGAAAGTGCCACTACTCGAAATAAAACCAGTGGCGGAAATCGCCACCACTGCCGAAAAGCGCCACCAGTGGCAGAAAACGCCACCACACCAGTGGCGGAAAGTGCCACTACTACCAGTGGCGAAAACCGCCACACTACAAAAACAATTATAAATACAATAAATAATAACCCCCCTATAGTCCCCCCTGTGGCTGAACCTGCGGCGGAGGCGTTGGGCTATCTGAACACGGAACTGGCAATACTGGCGGCAAGCCGTGGCGAGCGCAAGCCGTCAGGATTTAAACCCACAGCACAAACCCTGTCCGCAATCGGCGCACGGCTGCAAGAATACACCGTCGAAGATTGCCGCCGTGTAGTGGATTACCTGATTGCGAAGTGGGGCAACGATCAGAAAATGGCGGATTATCTGCGCCCGAGTACAATTTTCCGCCCGACCAACTTTGCCGAATATGTCGCCCTGTCCGATGCTTGGGACGCCAAAGGACGCCCACGCTGCCAAGACGGGTACTGGGTCTTTGCCGACGGGCGCATGAAGCCGATGAGCAATGTACCGGATCCATTCAATCCGCCGAAAAACCGCAAGCTGGTGGTTGACCGCCGCTGGAGCCAACCACTCACCGAGGAGAGCCCTTATGCACTGTCAAACTTTGCCTGATCACGTTGCTGCGATGGCAGATCAACTTTTTGCGCGGTTATGCGTGTACTTCCCTGCGTGGCGCAATGCGTTTCCGACACCGGAAGCGTTGGAACAAGCCAAGGCGATTTGGATTGATGAGCTGGTGGCGGCTGGTGTGGTGCGATTTGAGCAGATTCAGCGTGGCTTGTTGGTTGCCAAGAAGCAGCAGGGTGACTTTTTCCCAAGTCTGACCGATTTTATTGCATGGTGCGACAATGGCGGCTTGCCGACGGTGGAGGAGGTGGAGGCGGCATTTCATCGCTATTGCGGCAATCGATTAATGTTCAATAAACCGCACTTTACCCATGCCGAAAAGGTGATGTACTGGATTGTAACCGGTGTCCACCAGCGTAAGCCGTTAGAAGTCGATTTGAAAAGGGTGATTAAAGCAGAGATTAAGAAAGTCGCAGAGAGGCTGCATAACTTGCCTGAGCCAAGAACAATGTTACCGTCGCCACCGCCGCAAAAACCATTATCTCAAGAGGAAAAATTAGATCGCCTTGCCGGAATGCGAGCGATGTTACGAGGAGCTGTGGCATGAGTTTTGACAAAGACACTTACCGCACGCCGCTATGGTTTTTCCGTTGGCTTGAAGCTCGCTTTGCGTGGTTTCATTTTGACGGCTGCGCTAATGCACAAAATACGTTGCGTCCTGAATGGATTGGTGACGGTGGTTGTTTTCCTGATTTTTTGGCAGATGACTTAATTGAAAATTTGCTTGATGTGGTGGTGGAATATGGCGAATGCCCGTTGCGGATTTATGTTAACCCTCCATACAGCAATGTTACACCGTTTTTGAAACAGGCGAAAAAACTCTGCGATGCTGGTCATTTCGTGGTGATGTTGTTGAATAACGATAAATCAACCAAGTGGTATCAGAACCACGTTCACAACGTGGCAAGCGAGGTGATTGATATTACTGGTGGGCGGATTAACTTTATTCACCCCGTTAGTGGCGCAGAGGCAAAAGGCAACAGCAAGGGGCAAATGGTGGTGGTGTTCGATCCGACCATGGACGATTTTGTACAGCGCAGTGTGAGCTTGGAGTTGGTGAAAAGAATCGGTGGATATAAAGCATGATATTAATACTAAACTTATTTTTGTTATGCGTTCTTGCGGCTTTCGCTGTTGCGGTACTCAGTGCGCTGGTGGATTGGATCATGATGACGATGGGGTCAAACAATGACTGATTGCCTTTTGCTTACGCCGTATGTCCAGAATGAAGTTGGCATTGCATTTGTGCGGATGCCAAAAGACAGTGTGCACTTTTTTAAGAATCGGATCTTGATTATCCCGGCACCAGCAGAAATGGATGCGCAAAAATCCGGTTCGGTGAAGTGGCAGGGCGCTATGTCGCAGACGGCAATGTCTGCTGAAGTAGTAAAGTTTATCCGTGATCACAAAGTGCGGTTGCGTGTTGGTGGCATAGGCGGACTACAGTACTACGTTTCGCAGATCAAGCAGTGCCAGTTGCGTGATAGTGATTATTGTCATCAGCAATTAACAGTAACGGAAATTTATGACGGTATGATCCGCACTTGCTGGTGGCATGACACTGAAATCAGAGCCGGGCGGTTTAATGTTGCTGAGGTGAAAGCGCTGGTGGCGGCAAACTGGGATAATTTTGTTGCCGGCAAAATAAAACAGCGTTTGGCAAAAGCAGCTACGCATACACTGACATTTGCTGATATTACGCTGTGGGCCATTCTGGAGCGTGTGACCGCACTTTTGCCGGAAGCTGGATTAAGGCATTTGTTACACCTGCCGCCGCAAGTGGATCTTGGCAAAGAAAGCACTATCGGTTTTGAAACCTATCCACATGACGATATTCAAAAACTAGCCAAGCCAATTGTCGAGCTGGTGGCAGACGGCGACCCACCAGCGCAATATATGCTCAAACCAAAGCCGCTGTATTTTCGTAGCGAGAAATGGTTGCGTTGGGTGAAATCTCAGCCTTGTGTCTGCTGCGGGCAGCAAGCGGACGACCCACACCATTTAATCGGGCAAGGCAGCGGTATTATGGGTGGGAAAGCAGACGATTTGGACGTGATCCCTTTATGTCGGCAACATCACGATGAACTGCACCGCGATCCGCAAGCGTTTGAAGTGCGGTACGGCAGCCAAAAAGAACTTTGGCACGACTTCTTTATTCATTCGATCAAAATTGGGGCGGTGGCGGAATGGAAGAAATAATTTTAGAACTGCCGTTTCCACCGTCAGTGAACACCTATTGGCGGCACGTTGGCAATAAAACCTTGATCAGTGAGAAAGGGCGGAAATATGCGAGTGAGGTTGCGTGGCTGGTCCGTCGGTCACGCCGATTTCCGGCGAATAAAAAAGCCAAAATAGTGATCGAAGTCTATCCCCCTGATAAACGCAAGCGGGACGTAGACAACTTGCTGAAAGCCCCGTTGGATGCACTTGTTAAAGCTGGTGTTCTGGTGGATGACGGTATTATTGATGATTTACATATTATTCGTTTTCCGAGCATTAAAGGTGGAAAACTGGTTGTTTATATTTCGGAGTTAAAAATATGTTGCAGTACAATATCAAACAAATCTTAAAATTATGGGGACACTTGTCCACGCCACGTTTAGGCACGGAATATCCGGCTTTTTCGTTGGGCATCAGTGGCGCAGAACCGGTCAAGAAATACAGCGTGCTTGAACTGACCGACGAATCGTACATGGTGATTGAAAAGGTGGTGCTGAGCCTGCGCAAGGTGAATAAGGTTTGGTATGAGATGTTGCTCGGGCAATATGTTTGCCGCGCGGACGAAGCCGATCTCCTCGCCTACTTCAACACCAGCCGCACTACGTTTTACCGCGAACTAGGACAAGCCGAAGCCTATATCTTAGGCGGCATTGTCAATAGCTCAATTGAGGTGGTGTTTTATGCGTAATAATAAAAACCTGCCTTGGCAGCAGGTTTCTATAAGTTAGATGTGGAAAATATGGCTATTGCCGGTCGGCATTTCAACCGCAAGGCTGAGTTTGCCGCCCATCGTTTCAACATAGCGTTTTAGGGTGGAGAGTTTTAATTCATTACCACGTTGTTCGATTTGAGCAACCGCAGGTTGAGAAATGCCAAGTGCTTGCGCTAAGTCCTTTTGAGATAGCTCAAGTTCTTCTCGCAGTCGGGATAATCCCATCTCAAGGATGAGTTCTTGTGTTTTTTCTTGAATACGTTGTTGTGATTCGGGAGATTGTTTTGCAATTAAGTCATCCAATGTCGTGTATCTTTTCATTTTATTTCTCCAATTCCTGTAAATAGTCGGTAAATTCATTATCGGCAATTCGTATCATTTTTTCGTAGAATTTTTTATCGTTGCTTTTATCTCCGGCACAAAGCACGATAGCTTGTCTAAGCGGATCGAATGCAAAAAACGCTCGTAGCGGTTTACCTTGGTGTTGGATACGCAATTCTTTCATATTCGGATATTGAGAACCTTTAAGGGTATCTACATAAGGTCTTGCTAAATGATGCCCGAAAGAACGCAGTATATTTAAAGACGATAATACCGATTCTCTTGTACTTTCGTCTTGTTCGGTAATCCAATTATTAAAAAGTTCAGTCGTAATCACTGTCCATTCGGTTGTATTCTTCATAATAACTCTTATAAGTTTTAGTTTATACCTATAATATAAGCCATAGATTATTAAGTCAATCATAATTTTGAATTATTGACATCTCACCACATTTCCCCTAATATCTTCCCCAAGGTGTCAGAACCTAAACCAAAAGCGGCAATCCGCACCCGACAGCATAGCGGTTTTTTTATGCGTAAAATTTGTGATCAAACTCTTTTCTCTCCTAAGTAAAAGATTGATTGCGCATAAATCACACTCAATGCCGAGAGGGCGGAGAATACAATACCCGAAAGGGAAATAATCCCAGCTGGCTTTTGGCAGCTTCTGAACCTCTTGGCACCCTAATTGACAAGCAATCAATTTAGGTATAAATTAATACTCATAGAGCTTCAAAACTCTATTCTCTTTTTTCAGTTCGTCATTCACTGCGTCAATGTGATTTTTTTGTACCTGAAATTTGGCTTTCTCTCTCCAACCGATTTTAAGGGTACAAAACAGCAATCTCGATCTATGGATAGGGTGGTGCGGAAATAACCAATACCCACGCCGCTTAACTGAACGGTTTTGAACACCCTATCCACCCAACCTATTCAAAAGGAAATCAGTTATGACTACTCAAATTACTACTCAAACCATTGACAATTTCTAATAAAAATTCTAGTATTTGTTCCAAGGTGTCGAAACCTTAACAACAAGCGGAAATCCGCACCCGACAGCATAGCGGTTTTTTTATGCGTAAAATTTGTGATCAATTTCTTTTCTCTCTCAACCAAAAAAGATTGATTGCGCATAAATCACAACTCAATGTCGAGAGGGCGGAGAATACAAGACCCTTTTGGGGAATAATCCCAGCCTACTTGTTGAGGCTTTCGAACCTCTCGACACCCTATTTAGGGTTATCTTAATATCGAAAAAAAACAACAAGGAGACAGTTATGTCTAATCAAATTACCACTCAAACGCTTTCATTCTACGGTTCTGATCTTATTACGCTAAAAGTTGAAGATGTTATCTATACTACTGTTAAACCGATTGTTGAAGCATTGGGGCTAAGTTGGGGAACGCAAAAAAGAAAGCTCATTGCTCAACAAGAAAAATTCAACTGGGTTCATATGAACTCAGTTGCCGAAGATGGTAAAATTCGTGAAATGCTATGTATGCCGATCAAAAAACTCAACGGCTGGCTGTTCAGCATTAACCCGGATAAAGTGCGGTCAGATTTGCGTGAAAAAGTGATCCAATATCAGGAAGAGTGCTTTCAGGCGCTACACGACTACTGGACGAAAGGCATTGCGATCAACGAGCGTAAAACCACCGTTGATGATCGCACCGGCTTGCGTGATGCTGTGAATATGTTGGTGAGCAAGAAAGGGCTGATTTATTCCGAAGCCTACAATCTTATTCATCAATATATGAACGTTCAGCATATTGATGAAATCCCTGCGGATAAATTACCTATGGCGGTGGCGTATTGTCATAAGATTGTGCTTGAGGGGGAATTAATCGATACCTTGGCGATAGCGCATAAAAGTGCGGTTCCGGCACAATTTTCCGAAGAAGAATTACGCGATCAAGCGTGGCTGTGGAAAATCAGTTGGATTATGTTAGAGATGATCCGCACAGTAGAAAAGCCGTTATCACAGCTTGGCTCGTCGTATGCCGGTGCATGCTGCGGAATGTTAAGTGAGTACGGCAGATACATTGAACGAGTGCGAGCGCCATTGGCACGGGAAACCGAGCATATTCAGCTTACCAATTTTTCAACATGGGAATGGAATCAAGTGTTGCCGGAATTACGGCGCGGCGAAGTCGGGCAATTGTGGGGGAGCGATAAAGCAGTGACTCGGCAGTTTGTTTAGAAAAACCTTGAAAAGTGCGCACTGAAAGTATAGAGTATTAGGCATGGTGCGGAAATCGCAACTGAACGACAAGCTCGGCAATCGCTGGGCTTTTTTTATACCTATTTTACAGCCCTGATTGGTTTTCCAATCGGGGTTTTTTATTGCCTCAAAACAGGGGGCGGAGTTATGAAAATGCCAGAAAGAGATCCTAATCTGTGGCTCATTATTTGGGGCTGCATACAGCAGAACTATAACGCCATCAGTGGATTTTCGATGGCGTTTTTTATGTCAATGTTGCGCGGCTGGCTGTTGAAGCAAAACCGCACTTATCGCCATCGGCTGATTGACTCAACCATTTGTGGTTGTTTAGCCTTGTCGAGTGAATCTGTGTTGGCGCACTTTGGCTTATCCGGCAGTCTGATGACGTTTATTGGTGCGGCTATCGGATTTGCTGGCGCAGAGAAAATTAGGGAATTTTTATTTAAATTCATCAATAAACGAGTGGAGCGGGTGGATAACGATGAGCAACTTTAAATTATCAACACGCAGTGAAATGCGAATGGTCGGTGTTCATGATGAATTGAAAAAAGTGGTTCGTCGTGCGATCCAATTAACCTCCGTTGATTTTGCGGTGATTGAAGGCAAACGCACACGCCAACGACAAGCTGAACTGTTTAAACAAGGCGCAACAAAAACCATGAACAGCCGCCACTTGACCGGTCATGCGGTGGATTTAGCCCCGATGATTGACGGGCAAATCCCTTGGGCGGATAAGAGCAAGTTCAACGCGGTTGCAAAAGCAATGTTTACTGCGGCCGCTGAACTGAATATCAAAATCCGCTGGGGTGGCGATTGGAACGAGAATGGGAGAAGTGATGATGAGCGTTTTTATGACGGACCGCACTTTGAATTGACGTGGAGGGCGTACCCATGAATGCAATATTACTCGCTTTCCTCAAAACGTGTTGTGCCAATGTTGATAAGGCGGCCAAAGTTTTTGCAGTGATCTTCGTGATAGGTCTGTTGTGGTTGCAATACGAAAACAAAATTCAAATTGAGAAACAATCACACACGATTGATGCACTGCGTATCACGGTTGCCGAGCGTAATGCAGAACTGAAAAGACTGAATGATACGCTGGCAATCCACGCCGATATTACCAAACAACAACTGGCACACGAACAGGAAAAAAGGGGGCAAGCCGATGATCAAGTTAAAACGATTCGCGAATTGCTCAAGGGCAATGTATGTGGCGATACTCACGCCCCTGCTGCTGTGCTTGAGCAGTTGCGCAAATGAACCGGTAATTAAGATTGAGACACACACGATCATCCCACCACCGTCACTGCTAATCTCCTGCCCTGAGCCAATGCTACACGGTAACACTTACACTGCAATCACTGAGTATGCGGTGTTGCTCAAGCGTGACTTGCGGATTTGTGCCGGACGGTTGCAAGGCGTAATTGATTACACGGAGGCGGTTCAGCGTGAAAAGTCGGAGTGATTGGCACAATCTGTACTATCGCAAGGCATGGAAACAGCTACGCTTAGATCACTTAGCAAAAAATCCTCTGTGTGTTTACTGTCAACGTGATGGAAAAATAACGCCAGCAACCATTGTAGATCATATCAAGGCACATAAAGGCGACCTTAATCTATTCTTTGATCCGAACAATTTGCAGTCACTATGTAAGGTGCATCACGATAGCTCAAAACAACGAGCAGAATCAAAAAACATTAACGAAATTGGTTGTGATGCAAACGGTTTTCCACTAGACCCTGAACACCCTTTCCATAACTGATAACGAATATCAAATAGGGAGAGGGTGGGTAAAAAGTTCAGCACTTTCGCTTGAACAACCGCACTGGGAACGCACTTTTATCGCTAATCCAGTTTTTTCATTGAAAATTAGAGTATTAATAGGTTTTATTTATGAGTGGACGAAAATTAAGAAGTGATAGTGCCGCCGCTCAGGTCATGGCGGCAAAAGCTGCACAAACCCAAATATTACCGCCTGAAAAACTCAGTAAAGTCGAATTACAGTATTGGAATCAAATTATCAACAGCCGAGCCGGTGATTCTTGGACACCGAACGATCTGATTCAAGCAATGAATCTCGCTAAACTGTATGTTGAAATTGATAAACGGCAAAAAGAAGTGGAAAAAGTCGGGCGCTATTTCATTGGTGCCAACGGTGAGCCAAAACTGCACCCACTACACAAAATCATTGAAGACCTCAATGCCCGCTCATTATCCATGTGTCGCTCATTGCAGATCCACAGCCGAGCAACCAACGGCGAAAGCCGTGATCAAATCAAGAAAAACAAACTGTACAGCGACACCAAGAAATTTATTGAAGATGACGACGGCTTACTGGCGAGAATAAATTGAGATGACCAAAGCAGAGAAAGTTATCGCCTTTATCGAAAAATACTGCCTAGTGCCAGAGGGCAACCTTGTCGGCAAACCGATACAGCTACTCCCCTTCCAAAAAAGGTTTATTATGGAAGTGTACGACAACCCTGCAGGCACAAACCACGGCATATTAACGATCGGCAGAAAAAACGGCAAAACCGCACTTATTGCCTGCTTATTGCTCGCTCACCTTGTTGGCCCAGTGGCGATTTTAAATTCCCAAATTATCAGCGGTGCGTTAAGTCGTGATCAGGCTGCTCTGGTTTTTAATCTTGCAGTGAAGATGATCACCCTCAACCCAAGATTACAAGACGAAATCACCATTATCCCGTCAAGCAAAATACTACGCGGCAAAGCCATGACCACCGAATACAAAGCGCTTGCAGCAGACGGCAGAACAGCACAAGGCTTATCGCCAGTATTAGCCATTTTAGATGAAGTTGGGCAAGTGCAAGGCAGTCAATCCGCATTCGTGGACGCAATCACCACCGCACAAGGGGCGCATAAAAATCCACTGTTACTGACTATCAGCACTCAAGCGGCACACGACGCAGATTTGTTATCTATTTGGATTGATGATGCCAAAATACACAACGATCCGCACACCGTCTGCCATGTTTACAGTGCAGATAAAGCACTCGATATCACCGATCCGATTGCGTGGAAACAAGCAAACCCAGCGCTCAGTATTTTCCGCAGTGAAGAGGATATTAAAAAGCTTGCCGAAAAGGCAAAACGCATGCCTAGCTTTGAAAATACTTTTCGCAATCTAAACCTGAATCAACGGGTCAGCACAGTATCCACCTTTGTCAGTGCAGACACCTGGAAAGAAAGCGGCTTAGTGGCAGAAACACCTGACGGCTTAATCGTCTATGGCGCACTGGATTTATCGGCTCGCACCGACTTGACCGCACTTATCTTGGTTGCACAGAATCCAAACGGCACAATTAACGTATATTCCTATTTCTGGACACCGGAAATCGGTGTGAAAGACCGCGCGACTAAAGACCGTGCGCCGTACGATGTTTGGGTTCGGCAGGGTTTTATCCGCACCACACCGGGCGCAACCGTCGATTATGCTCACGTTGCCAAAGACATTGCCGAAATCATCAGTGATTTTGATATTCAAGCCATTGCCTTTGACCGCTGGCGGATTGACGTACTCAAAAAGGAACTGGATCAACTCGAATTAATCCTCCCTTTAGTACCATTCGGACAAGGGTTCAAAGATATGTCACCAGCAATAGATCGCTTGGAAAGCGATTTGCTCAATGCCCGTTTACGGCATGGAATGAATCCGGTTTTAACCATGTGTGCCGCAAATGCAGTTATTGCGCAAGACCCAGCAGGCAACCGCAAATTTGAGAAACACAAAGCAACCGGGCGAATCGACGGTATCGTCGCATTAGCCATGGCACTCGGTATCGCAGAAACAGCGGTGCAACCACAAGACATTGACAAATACTTAGAGGACATCATCATAGCATGACAACATTAAACGACAGCGGCTGGTGGTCACGCTTTTACGGTCGATGGTTTGGCGGTGCTAAACGACTGGATAAAGGCGATATTGCCAACCCACACATCAGCCAAACCACTGAATCTGGCAATATTGTCAATGCCGAAACCGCACTTAAACTCTCAGCGGTCTGGGCGTGTGTCAAATTGCGCAGCCAAACCATCGCCTCTTTGCCACTACACTTACGCGACAGCAACCGCGAACAGGCAAACGAACACCCGCTTTACCGGATTATCCACGATTCGCCGAATGCCGATATGTGCGCCAGTGAATTTTGGGAAGCGCAAAGCGCCAGCCTCGATCTATGGGGCAATGCTTACAGTCTGATCAACCGCACTTCGGGTAAAATTGTTTCCTTAGATGTATTAGATCCGCAATGTATGCGTGTCAAACGAGGGCGCAACGGTGAAATTGTCTATCTCTACGACAAAAACAACAGCGACGGCGGCGAATACAGCGAAAGCGATATTCTGCATTTTCGCGGTTTCACCCTTGACGGATTAGTCGGGTTATCCCCAATTCAGTACCAAGCACAATGTATCGGCGCACAAGTTGATGCCAATAAAGCGGCTTCCAGCGCATTTAAAAACAACCTGAAAGCAGGTGGCTTTATCAAGACCGGTAGCCGAGTATTGACCGACGAACAGCGTAGTCGAATGCGGCAAAATTTAGCCACATTCAGCGCACCGGAAAATGCAGGAAAATGGATGGTGCTCGAAGCGGAAATGGAGCCGGCTAATTCTGTGGGCAGTTGGATCAACCCACTGGACGCGCAACTGCTCGAAAGCCGCTTCTTTGGCATCGAAGAAATCTGTCGTGCGTTTTCCGTGCCACCGCAGCTGATTTACCGCACCGATAAATCCTCTTCTTGGGCTTCGAGCTTGGAGCAAACCAATCTGGGTTTCTTAACGTATTCGTTACAACCAACCCTGAAACGGATTGAACAAACGATTAGCCGTAAACTGCTCCAGCCGAGCGAGCGTAAGGAGTTCTACCCCTTGTTCAGCGTTGAAGGGTTACTACGGGCAGATAGCGCCGGACGGGCCAACTTCTACGCACAAATGCTGCAAAACGGTGTCATGAGCCGTAACGAAGTACGCAAGCTGGAAAATTTACCACCGGTTGACGGCGGCGACACACTGACCGTACAACTGAACCTCACATCTATTGAAAAAATCGGGGTGGAAAATGACACTCAAAACTAAAGACCTGCATTTTAAAGCCGAAGCCGTCCAAGAAGACGGCGTTTTTTCGGGGTATTGTAATGTATTTGACCTGAAAGACAGCTACGGTGACATCGTACGCAAAGGCGCATTTGCTCAAACCCTGTTGGACTGGGCGGGAAAAGGCAAAATGCCACCGGTGCTTTGGAATCATGATCGCAATCAGCCAATTGGGGTTTGGACATCACTCAAAGAAGACGATCACGGCTTATACGGTGAAGGTAAATTATTAATTAATGACGTAGCCCGTGCGAAAGAAGTCCATGCACTACTCAAAGCAGGGGCAATTGACGGCTTATCAATTGGCTACTTCTTAAATAAGTGGACCTATGACGAAAAAGAGGACACGCTGGAAATTTTAGACGTGGATCTGAAAGAAGTCTCGGTCGTCACCTATCCGGCAAACGTCGAAAGCACGGTTTCCAATGTTAAAACCGCACTTTTGCACGGTGAACTGCCGACCCTATCCGAATTTGAAAAATTCCTGCGTGAGGCAGGCTTTTCCAAAACGCAAGCTACAGCTATCGCGGGGCATGGTTTGCGCAAACTCCTTCGGGGCGAGCCTGAAAAAACAGAAGTTGATACCGCACTTACCATTTTAAAATCAATTAATACGGGAGAATAACGTATGTCAGAACAAAATTTAGAACAGCTTGCCACCGAGCTGAAAAAAGCCACCGACGGCGTAAAAGCCATGGGCGAAGAGTTAGAAGGTCGTCTCGGTAAAGGTGAAAAAAGCCTTGATTCCTTGAAAGAACAAGTCGATGAAGCCTTATTAGCCATGGGCGATGTCAAAAGCCGCTTAGATGAAGCCGAACAAAAATTGGCACGGCGTGGCGCAAGCGATACTCAATCCGGCAAATCATTAGGGCAACAACTGGTTGAATCGGAACAATTCAAAGCCTTTGCGCAAGATCCACGCTCAGGGCGCTCCGCTCGCTTGGATATAAAAGCGACGATCACTAGTGCCACCGCCGATGCCGCAGGTTCAGCCGGTGCGTTAGTGCCAGAACAACGCTTACCGGGCATTATTGCGCCGCCGGATATGCGCTTAACCATTCGCGACCTCTTGGCGAAAGGGACAACCAGTAGCAACTCAATCACCTACATCAAAGAAACCGGCTTTACCAACAGCGCCGGCTATCAGAAAAAAGAGGGCGACAAAAAGGCGCAATCGGATCTGAAATTCGGTGAAGAAACCGTCGGCGTGAAAACCATTGCCCATTTTATGAAAGCCTCACGCCAAATCTTAGACGATGCCGATATGCTGCAAAGTTATATCAGCGGACGGCTATTCTTTGGCTTAAAACTGTTCGAAGAAAAACAATTGCTGAACGGCACAGGCAGCAATGGCGAGCTAAACGGAATTTTAACGCAAGCGACAACCTTTGCTGATCCGGCAAAATTGACCGAATACACCATTATCGATCAGCTTCGCCTTGCATTATTGCAAGCAATCATTGCGGAATATCCACCAAACGGCTTTATTTTGAATCCGATTGATTGGGCGAAAATTGAATTGCAAAAAGATGGGCAAGGTCGCCATATCATCGGCAATCCACAAAGTTTGGCGCAACCGACACTGTGGGGGCTTTCTGTTGTACAAACCCAAGCAATGACCGCAGGACAATTCCTCACCGGTGCATTCAACTTAGGCGCACAGATTTTTGATCGTCAAGCGTCCTCAATTGCGGTATCTACCGAAAACGAAGACGACTTCATCAAAAACTTAGTCACCATCTTGTGTGAAGAGCGTTTGGCCCTAGCCGTTTACCGTCCGGAAGCCTTTATCAAAGGCAGCTTGACAGCGAAAGCGGCTACCGTAGGCGGTTAATCCCGTTGCCCTCTTCGGAGGGCAGTTTTTTGAGGTATAGGCAAGATGTTAATCACTCTGGAACAAATTAAATTACATTGTCGCATTGATAACGATGAAGAAGACATCTTGTTAATCGGCTATGCCAATGCGGCACAGGATTATCTGGAAGCGCAACTCAACCGCAAGTTATACCAAACTGAAGTGCCTGAAAACGACTCGGACGGAATGGTGGTCAACCACGCCTTACGCCACGCCATGTTAATGCTGGTGGCACATTGGTACGAACACCGTGAAAGTGCGGTCATCGGTAATGGAACGGTCAGCAAAGAGATTGAGGACGGAGCTTGGCGACTACTTCAACCGTACCGAATCATGGGGGTGTAATGTGCAAATCGGCAAACTTCGCCATCGAATCACTCTACAGCAGCAAATCACCCAGCTAAACAGCTACGGCGGCACCATTACGGATTGGCAAGATGTCGCAACAGCTTGGGCAGAAGTCAAACCACTATCAGGGCGCGAATACTTTGCAGCAGAACAAGTGCAGTCGGAAATTACCACCCAAATTTGGTTGCGTTATCGACCAGACATTCAGCCGACCATGCGGGTGAAATGGGGTGATCGCACTTTTGAGGTGATTTCCGTAATCAACCATAACGAGCGGAATACCGCACTGCAACTGATGTGCAAGGAGCGAATCAATGGGCAGCGTCACGGTTAAAGTCAGCGGCCTTAAAGAATTGCAAAAAGCAATGGGGGAACTTGGTAGAAAAGCCAGTAATCGCATCGCCGTTAAAGCCATGCGAAAAGGCGGTGCTATTGTGCGCGACAAAGCGCGTGCCAATGCACCAGTCTTAACAGAAAATGTACCGCACAGAAAAGCAGGTACAGTAAAAAAAGCCATTTCTAGCCGCACCAAAATCGGCAGAAACGGCAAAACCAACACCTATGTTTGGGTAAAAGGGCTTTCTACCAAGCAAATCCTCAAATTCAAGGGCAAAACCGGAAAAAGCGGTGCTTTCAATCCGAAAGATCCGTTTTACTGGCGTTTTTTGGAATTCGGCACATCAAAAATGCCGGCGAAACCGTTTATGCGCCCAGCATTTGAGCAAAGCAAACAACAGGCGGCAAAAGCCATTATTGACACCTTACGCACCGAGATTCTCAAGGAAGGCAATAAATGATCCAAAACAAACTCTACTCCGCTCTGTCGCCTTTGGTGTCGGGGCGTTGTTTTTATGAGGTCGTGCCGGAAACCAATACCGAGTATCCGGCTATCGTGTATCAGTTTCCGCTGATTTCGCCCAATTCCGCACTGGAAGACGGTGATTTAGACGATTTTCAGGTACAAATTGATATTTATAGCCGCAATTCTGATGATATTTTCAACCTGAGAAAGCCAGTCTTTGAAGCGTTGGAAGAAAAATTTGAATTTGCGGAACGCATTAACGATCACAGCGATTACGAGCCGGACACCAAATTGCACCGGCGATTGATTTTATACACCATAGCATATGAGGGCTAAACTTATGGCAACACAAACTACTCCTTTTCAGGGGACAAAATTTTACTTGGGTATCGGCTTAGAAACAGAAAAAGCGATCACGGCTTGCTCTGTTACGCCCAGCGCAACCATCACCGTCGCCAATCACGGCTTGAAAAAGGGCGATTGTATCAAAATCACCGGTCTTGGTTCACTTGACGGTTATTATCCGGTAAAAACCGTTGACGGCGGTACCCCCGGCTTAATTACTCTCGCCGATGAAGTGGATTGGACGGAGCAAGACAAGCCTACTGATTTCACCGCTGCTAAAGTGACAAAAGTGAAGTGGTCCAGCAATTTCTGTGCGATCAAAAACATTGAAGTGGACGGCGACACCCTCACCGAAGAAGATGTGACCACGATGTGCAGTGACGGAACAGAAACCGAGCCTGGCGATATCGAATTTGGTTCGGTAAAACTAACCTTCTTCTACGCCCCTGCAACCAAAATGCAATCAGATCTGCGTACCAAATTTTATGCGAAAGAGACTTTTCCCTATTTAATGGTGCTACGCAAAGAACAAGGCTCCATCTACGGCACCGGCTTCATTCAAACGGGTGCTAACGCCTCCGGTGAAGTCAAAGGCAAATTCGAATCCGGTATCACGATTAAAAAATCAAAACGTGATTACTTGCTGCCGGTGGCGTAAGTCGAACCGCACTTTATGCCCTGCTTCGGTGGGGCTTATTTTTGACTAAAAGGACATAGTTATGACACAACAAAATGGCAACCGCCAAGATCTATTTACAATCAAACCTAAATTAACCCCTGTTGAAATTCATGGCAAAACGTTTTTTATCCGTGAACTCAATGTCGGAGAAACCAATAAAGCGCTGTACGGACAGCGTGCTGCATTGCTTAAACTTGCCCAAGAACAAGGCATCGAGCTGAACATGGAAGACGAGCTGGTGCTGACAATGCAGCTGCGTAATGTGTACGATCCTTACACCCTCGCACGCAATATCGCCACGCGTTTATGTGACGAAAACGGCAAAAACCTGTTCAATGCCGATAGTCAAGACGACTTAGACCAAATCCTGACCCTGGACGGCTCGGTTCTTGACGCGATCAATAAAGTTTTAGCAACGGAAGAACCGGAAAAAAACTCACCGAACGCCGACGATTCCAACTAACCCTGTCGTTGGCGTTAGGCAAAACGCTACAAGAAATCGAAACCATGCCCGAACCGCACTTGCGTGAGTATCAGCAATTTTACCAAGAACAACCGTTCGGGCTGTGGCGTGAGGATTTCAGAACAGCACAAATCGCCTACTTACTCGCAGCCGTCAATTCAGATCCGAAAAAATCATCACCGAAACTCACCGACTTCATGCCGTTCTTTGCGGACAAAAGTGCGGTAGCGGACAATGAGGACGATGGCAGCGAAGAGTTTTTGGCGAATAGATAATTTCTTTAAAGTAGTTTAAAAGCATTTGAATACCTCGCTATGTGAAAATTGCTCTCACATTGACGGGGTGCTGAACATGTTCATCTCTTTTGAGACGCTTTGCACTGGCATAATCGCAGTGCAATCGGCAGAAAAACAAAGCCCCGATTGTTACCAGCAATCAGGGCTTTTTTATTCCCACTTATCCTAACTAAGAAGGAAATAACTTTGAATGAATGATAAACGATTTACCTTTAAATTTCTAGGAGTTCTTATGGAAGCCATAAATATCACCCCGAAAGAAATTCGTAAAACCATGTGGACGGCTGCAATTATTCTGTTCACCTTTGCGTTATTGTGGAATCTGCCCGAATTAATTACCGCGGTACGTTGGTGGTAGACAAATCAGTAAAATCAAATTAAGTTTGATCTACAGATATAAACTAAGACAGGAGCAAGTTATGACTTTACCTGAAGATTATTTTTTAGATACCGATGATGAAATGCTGTCATACTTAGAAAAACAAGCAGAACAGCACATTCTGGAGTTGCGGGAATCCAATGCACGCAACAAAGAAAACGCAACTAAATTATTTAATCTCCTATTGGCTGGTGCCGGTGGCGCATTTTTACTCCTTGTCAGCGGTAATGTAACGACCTTTTTTATTTTTATATTAATCGCGACGATTATCGGCTGGGGTGGAACGGCAATTTACTTGTCAATTTCATGCTTGATTACCAAAAATCAACCGCACTTATATAATCCACCGGATTTACTTTACACCGGCTATTATAAAAATCTTACCGATAACCGTAGTGCTATGCTTAGCGTGTTACGGCGTTATCGTTTAAATAATTATGTTGAAATAGCCAAAAGACTTCGCACGCTTAATACCGCACTTGCGAAGTCTTTAGATAAGGCAAGGGTTGCCGCCGTTACGGTACCAATTACCCTTGTTCTTTTTCTTGTATTTTCTATTATTTGGGCTTAGGTATTCTATCTTTAAAGTCTGGAATCGGTGGCACGGGGCTATCCTTTTTCCTGTCTTCTTTTTGTGGTGTGCTAAACATAACGCCTCCGGTAGTCTGATTGAATAAGCACCATTCATTCTACCGATCTTATTTCACGCTTGACCACCTTGCAGGGCTATAAGTTTGATCCGGCTCACTTTAATTCTTGGAAAATTGTGATAGAGTTGCTCCAATTTTAAATGAGAACAGGAGCAAGTATGAAAATGTTAAAACTCTCTTTGGTTTCAGTTAGTCTGGGTTTATTAGTCGCTTGTGGTGGCGGTGGAGGTGGTGGTTCATCGTCTAGTGATACAAAACCGATAACGCCTCAAGCAACCAAATCCATCGATTTAGTCCGTGAAGACCTAAAAGATAAAGTCCGTGAATTAAAAACCATTAAGCTAAATGACGGAACCGTATTAGACGTTGCCGCACATCCAATGGGTATTATTGAACAAAATAATGTGATGGGCGGTAAACTTCGAGGCTTAAACGGTGCTTATTTCCTGAGTGGTGTTTGGTTGCCTAATGGATTAAAAACAGATAGAGACCACGGTTTCATTACCGATACTAATGGCTACCAAGTCGATGCGCGCTTTGCAGCGCTAGTGACTAAACCTAATGAAATACCGACAAGTGGCGTTGCAACTTACCAAGGTGAATCACTGGGGGCGGTTACGCGCGGAAAAATGACGATGAATGTTGACTTCGCCAACAAGACGCTTGAAGGTAGAATTTATGATCGTCAATTCGATTCCGGCAAAAAACTAACTGATATTCAACTCGCTAAAGGGAATATCGTTCAAGGCAATGATGGTATGGGATTCCGGGGGAATGCCACTTACGCAGGTCATCAAGGTGAATATGCGGGTAGTTTTGCGGGACCAAATGCCGAAGAATTATCTGGTATTGTCGGCAGCCAAGCGCTAGATGTTGAAGTATATGAAACCTTTGGTGGTGCCAGGGGCGAAATTAAATAAACATTAAGCATACAAACAAACCCCGTTGACACCCAACGGGGTTTTGCTTTATAGTGTTTCCCAAGGTCTCAAAACCTTATAACTAGGCGGTTATCCGCACCCGAAAGCATTGCGGCTTTTTTATGCCTGTAATCTGTGATTTATATTCTTTTCTCTCTCAACCAGAAGAATTTAGATCAGGCTAAAACACAATCAATGTCGAGAGGGCGAGGAATACAAGACCGAAAGGGAATAACTCCAGCCAACCTAGTTAGGCTTTTGAGCCTCTCGACACCCTAATCTCAAACCATACAAAACGGATTTATATGTCAATTCAACAGCATCGCCCAAAAGTCGGAGAAATTTTAGAATGCCATTATGGTGCATTCTCTGAAAATGACGATGTGAATGGACATATTCCACCTGAAATTATTAAAAAGAGAATGGTTGTTGTGCTAAATGGGAAATTGAACGGATTGGCTCTTGTCGTGCCGATTTCTTCAACTAAGAGCCTTGACGGCATTCAGAATGGGTTACATATTGAAGTTGCACCAGATCTGATACGCACGACTGGGTTTTATGATAAGCGAGTTAGATGGGCGAAAGCGGAATTAATTCAAGCCGTTAGTCGAAAACGGTTATTTCATATTTATGATAAAGGCAGCCGCATTACGCAATATTTACCGAGAGATGTTGTTGAAAAAATTCAAAGAGCGGTCATCAAAGCCGTTAATGCAAGTACGTTACTTGACAAGGCGGAGAAATAGGCTATACTGAAACTGTAACGCCATTGAGCGATCATCATCGAAAGATGAGCTTTTAACGCCTTAGAGCGATAATCCCCTGAATAGCAATATTCGGGGGATTTTTATTTACAGCGATAAAAAATTGTATTAGTATCTTATCCAAGGTGTCGAAACCTTAACGGCGGTCTTACCGCGCCCGATAGTATTGCGGCTTTTTTATGCCTGAAATTTATGATCTTTCTCTCCTAACCAAAGAATTTAGATCAGGCTAAAACACAATCAATGTCGAGAGGGCGAGGAATACAAGACCGAAAGGGAATAACTCCAGCCTACCGTTAGGCTTTCGAACCTCTCGACACCCTATTTGATAGGGAAATTTAATTTCGAAAATTAACGGAGGCATTATTATGTCTAATCAAATCTCTACACAAACATTCCCATTCTATGGATCTCAGCTCGTTACATTCAAATTGGAAGAAACGATCTACACGGCGATCAAACCTATTGTTGAAGCAATTGGCTTAGACTGGGGTGGACAACAACAAAAATTTTCTAAATCAGGCGATAAATTCAACTGTAGAGGTATCTCTATAGTTGCCCAAGACGGCAAAATCCGTGAAATGTTGTGTATGCCGATCAAAAAATTAAACGGCTGGCTGTTCAGCATTAACCCGGATAAAGTGCGGTCAGATTTGCGTGAAAAAGTGATCCAATATCAGGAAGAGTGCTTTCAGGCGCTACACGACTACTGGACTACTGGCAAAGCCGAAAGAGCGGTTAAAACAGAAAGACTGTCAAAAGAACATCAGCAGACGATTAAAGAGTTGGTATTGGGCAGAGCAAAAAATTTACCCAAAGAAGCGCAAGCGAAAGTGATCATTAAACAGTGGTCGGCGCTGAAAAATCATTTCGGTAAAACATACAAGGAAATTGACGACGATCAATTTGTGGAAGCGGTGAGCTTGTTGGCACGGTTGCCGCTTGAGGGCGAATTGATAGATACCCTTGCTTTAGAGAATAAAAGTGCGGTTGTCGGAAAATTTTCCGAAGAAGAATTACGCGATCAAGCATGGTTATGGAAAATCAGCTGTATCATGTTAGAGATGATCCGCACAGTAGAAAAGCCGTTATCACAGCTTGGCTCGTCGTATGCCGGTGCATGCTGCGGAATGTTAAGTGAGTACGGCAGATACATTGAACGAGTGCGAGCGCCATTGGCACGGGAAACCGAGCATATTCAGCTTACCAATTTCTCTACATGGGAATGGAATCAAGTGTTGCCGGAATTACGGCGCGGCGAAGTCGGGCAACTGTGGGGGAGTGATAAAGCAGTGACTCGGCAGTTTGCTTAATTATTTGATCAATAGAAAACAGCCATACTTAGAGGGGCTTGATTTTTCATGAAACGAAACTGGGATTTGATTGAAAAACAAGCAAAAATGTGCTATATATGGTTTATATTAAGTTGAAAATGAGAGGATATATTATGCTGTTTATTCTAACGAGTTTGGTTTGGCTTCCACTTATTTTTGTCGGATTATTTTTTCTTGCTAGCCTATCTCTTACACAATGGCTGATTGTCCTTGGTGTTTTCGCTGCACTAATTATTCCTACACATTTATGGGTTTATTTAAAAGTTCCAAAAGGAAAACGGCAAATTGCAATTAATAAATTATGGGGTATTAACCCTATAAAATAATTTTTTAGGCTATTTCATAAACCTCGCTTCGGCGAGGTTTTTTATTTGGGAGAAATTATGTCGGGTACATTAGGAAAACTAAATATTTTACTTGGGTTGAATAGTATTGAATTTACGAAAGGGCTTGGTAAAGCCGAATATCAAGCGCAACAATTCGCCAAAAATACTCGAGCCTCACTTGCAGAAGTACAGAACAGCTTAAAAGTGCTGGAGCGCTCAACAAAGCTGACCAATTTAACTTTGTGGGCAGCCCCGGCGATAGGCGTTGGTAAAAATCTGGTCAGCCATATGGATACCTATACGGAAATTGGTAATCGTATGCGTTTAGTTACGTCAAATTCTGTTGAAAGTGCTAGAGCAATGCAATCTGTTTTTGATGTTGCAATGCGTACTAATCAAGGAGTTGATGCTACCGCACAAGTTTATCAACGCTTTGCACAAAACGCCCAACAGCTTGGCATTAACCAAACACAAGTAGCAAGTTTGACAGAAACCGTATCAAAAGCCGTGGCGATTTCAGGGGCAAGTGCAGCGTCGGCACAAGCGGCTTTAATGCAATTCGGGCAATCTTTGGCTTCTGGCATATTCCGTGGTCAGGAGTTTAATTCCGTTATGGAACAAACGCCAGGCTTGGCACAGGCAATTGCAAAAGGATTAGGCGTCACCACGGGTGAACTTCGCCAGATGGCGAACGACGGCAAGCTGACAATGGACGTGCTGATTCCAGCATTGGAAAAAGCCAAAGCCAGTGTTGATCAGCAATTTGCCACTCGTGTTATTTCTGTAGGGCATGGATTTCAGAACCTAAAAAATGCGTTGATAAAATGGTCTGGAGAAATGGACAGCACTGTTGGTATCACCCGCAATCTTGGTGGCGCACTCAATGGGTTAGCAAATAATCTCGATAGGGTATTAAATGTTGCTCTTTTAACAGGTACAGCCTTTGGCGTATCCAAAATGGCACAACTTACCTTGGCATATTATCAGAATTCCGTAGCAATACAGCATAATAATTTGATTAAACTTGCAGGTGCGCAAGCAGAAGTCAGAAAAACCTCAGCAGAGGTTGTAGGAACACAAACTTCAATTCGCTATCTACAAGCACAGCTAGCATCTGCAACAACAGAGGCTAAGAGAATTGTATTACGCAACCAAATTGCGGCGCAGTCTGCCCGAATGACAACTTTAACCAATGCAGAAGCTGCTGCGGTTACACGGTTAAGTCAGGCACAAAATGCCGCCAATCGATTCGGGAAAGCGATGACATTTCTCGGGGGACCACTAGGCATAGCTGCAACCGCGCTTACGCTTTTAGGAAGTACTGCCTATAGTTGGTATCAAAGCGCGCAAGACGCGAAACGTGCAACGCTCGAATTTGCTGAAGCGCTTGATGTCAGCGAGGGCGCATTAAAAAGTATGACGGCGGCGCAGGTTGAGGCGAATGTGACGTTGCTGTCTGCATCTATTGATGCGCAATCAGCAGCGTTAGAAAATTTAATCAAGCAATATGAGCGCGCTAAACAAGCGGCGAAAGAAAGCAGCATTACCACCTATGATAGTTTTGGTGGTCCGTCTTATACCTACAACAAATCCGACAAAGAGATGGCGGAAGCCCGTAAGGAAGAGGCACGGCTATTGCTTGAAGTGAAAAATGCCCAAGATAAGGTAGCGGCTTCACAACAAAAGCTCTCGACCTTAACCGGTATTCAAGCCGAGAAAATCAAGCAGGAATTGAATTCCGCCTTGAACGATACCGGAATCGCCTTACAGCAGCTTGATCCGGACATGCAGAAATTCGCACTTGCTTTAATTGATGTTAATAGCCATGTTTTGACCTTGAATCCGAATTTAAAAGCCTTAATGGGAACCACGTTAGAATTAGCCGGGGCTGCGGTACAAGCCGCATTGGGTTTGAAGCAGATTGAAGGGGTCAAATATAGCGCCGGTGCACAAGATGAAATTGATCGTTTGCAACGCCAAGCCAAAATCAATGGTGCTAAAACGGACAAAGAGCGGATTCAATATCAAGTTGAGGATTACCGCGCCGGACTACAAAAACGTGCGGAGAAAGACGGTTTAAGTGAATACGATATTAGTGGCATGACCGCAGCATATCAGGAAACGCTTGAGGCAAGAAGTAGTAATAAAAAATCAAGTGGTTCAAAATCCGGCAAAAAAGAAAAATCCCTTGAAGATTGGAAAAAGGATTGGGATAGCTTCCATGATGAAATTCAACGCTCGAATGCGTCGGCGATGAAGACGATTGAGCTGAACGAACTGCGTTTGTCGCAAAAGGTAGATGAATTTCGCAAACAAGGCGTGATCAGCGAGGCGGAAGCGGCGGCGGCACGGTTGCAGATTGAGCAACGCTATCACCAAGAGCGGTTGGAATTGGCAGGGCAATACAATCAAGCGATTGCGGCGCAGCAGCGGCATAAGAAAATCATGGAGGACGTGACCGCACTTGAGAAAGAGGGGCATTTAACCTCGGCGCAAGCCAATGAGGTGAAAGCCGAAGCGAACTGGCAGTTGTGGAAAGATCAGGCGGATAAAAGCGATCCGCTTAACGGCATGAAAGTAGCCATGCACGACTTTGGCAAATCGACAGAAGATGTCATGGGCAACGTGGCCAACATCACCCAAAACGCCCTCGGCGGTATGTCGGACGCGCTGACAGATTTTGTGCTGACAGGTAAAGCGGATTTTCGTGGCTTGGCACAGTCTATTATCAAAGACATCACTGGCATGATTATCAAGATGATGATTTTTAATGCGCTGAAGTCTGCTTTCGGTGGAACAGCATTTGGGGATTTTATGGGATGGGGGCAAACTGCTGCTCGTGGCGGTTTGATTGGTTCAGTACGAGTGCCAACTACCATGTTTGATGGCGGTGGCTACACCGGACATGGCAACCGTTTAACCCCTGCGGGTATCGTTCACAAAGGCGAATATGTGCTGACCAAAGAGGCAACCAGCCGTATCGGTCGGGACTATTTGGACTTTTTGAATTATGCCGGTGGCCGTGGCTTTGCTAACGGTGGTGGCGTTGCCGTGCCGAAAGTGCCGAGCATTCAGCGAAGTGGTAATAGCCCGAAAGTATCGGTGAAGGTGATCAACAATGGAGAACCGGCACAGGCACAAGTCAGCACCAAACAGAAAAACGGAGAATTGGAAATTACCGTCGAGCTAATGCGTTCGATTGCCAAGCAAGAGGCAAATTCACTGATTCAAAACAACTTTAGATCCGGAGGCGTGTTTGCGTAATGGAAACCTTTAAATTTTGTATCCGCCCTAAATTTACCATTGAAAATGAACCTAAGCGTAATATCGTTCAGTTTGGCGACGGTTACGCTCAACGAAGTCGAAAGACGATTAATGCGCTACTCCGTTCCTATCCGGTGGTGGTAAAAGTACGTAATAACGTACGGTTGGAAGTCGATAACTTCTTGGCTCGACATGGCGGTGTCGAGCCTTTTTATTTTAATGATCCTTACACTGGAACAAAAAAGAAAGTGGTGTGCGGAAAATGGTCTGCTGCAATGGGGCAGGTTTATACCGAGTTTAGTTGTGAATTTGAAGAAGTACCATAGGAGAAATCATGTCAAACCCAATCAGTGCCGAATTTAAGTTGGAGCTTGCCAAATTGGAGCAAGACACGCTATTAGAGCTGTTTGAAATCGACTTACGTTCAATTGTCGGCAAGAAGGGCGCACAGGGCGATGTGTTCCGTTTTTACAGCGGATTAAACGAGTTGAAAAAGAACGTCGTGTTTCAGGGGCAGGAATATTTTGCCTACCCGATTCAAGCAACGGGATTTGAATTGTCAGGGCAAGGTCCGAGTAATCGCCCGACACTGACAATTTCCAATCTGTATGGTGTTGTTACCGGTTTAGTCGATGAATTCGGTCAAGGTGTGGGCGCCAAAGTGACCCGTCGCCGGGTGCTACTGAAATACTTAGACGCAGTTAATTTTAGCGGCGGCAATAAACATGCCGATCCGAGTGAAGGCAGAACTGAGCGCTTTATCATTGAGCGTTTGTCACAACTGAATAATGATGTCGCCACCTTTGAATTGGCACTGCCGGCAGAAACAGATAATGCACGCATTCCGGTATTGATGATTATGTCGGATACCTGTATTTGGCAATACCGTTCGCCACAGTGCGGTTATACCGGTGGTGCAGTGGCGGACGAGTTTGATCAGCCAACAACGGATCTAAAAAAAGATCAGTGTTCAAAATGTTTGACCGGCTGCAAATTACGTTGGGGTGAAAGTGCGGTATTGCCTTACGGGGCATTTCCATCAACTACACAGTATTAGAGGGGAAAATGAATTTAGAACAAAAAATAATTGACTATGCCAAACAGCAAGCGCCGCACGAAATGTGCGGCTTTGTTGTTTTTGACGGTGGCAAAATGCGATTTATCGCTTGCGACAATATTGCCTCCGAGCCGGAGCACTATTTTGAAATCGCCACCGACGACTGGCTGAAAGTACAAGCCTATGACGGTGTGATTGCCTTGGTGCATTCACACCCTGACGGGGAACCGGCACTATCCGCAGCAGATCAACAAATGCAGTTGCAATCCGGCTTAGATTGGTGGCTGGTATGTGATAGCAAACTTCACAAGTTCCGCCACATCCAACCGCTCTTGGGCCGCACTTTTGTCAATCAAGCCGCCGACTGCTTAAGCCTGTGTCGAGACGCTTATATGCTGTCTGGTCAGGATTTCCCGCAATTTGATTATACTTTTGATTGGTATGAAAAAGGTGAGCAGAGTTATATCGACGGCTTGGCAAAGTATGGGTTTGAACGGCTGGCAGACAGTCAAGATTTACAGCTTGGTGACATTGTGATGATGCAAGTCGGATCGAGTGTTGCGAATCATGCCGGGTTGTATTTAGGTGATCAGCTGTTGCTGCACCATAGCCCGAATCAGCTCTCAAGACGTGTGATTTACGGCGGTTACTATTTACAGGTTACACATAGCATTTGGAGATACAAGCAATGCTCACAGTTAAACTTTACGGCGATCTTAAACAATTTATCCCTGACGATAAACCGTTAAAACTGGCGGTTGCCACGGGCGCCGAAGCGATTAAGTGCCTGACATCGCAGATTGAGGGCTTACAGCAGCACATTATGCGCGGCGTGTATAAAGTGCGGATCGGTTCTCGTTATTTGTCGGAACAAAATCTGATTCAAGGGCTGCATGAAATATTATCGAAAGGTGCGGTGCTACATATCACCCCAGTACTGAAAGGAGCAAAAAGAGGCGGGGTTTTTCAAACCGTCTTTGGTCTGGTGTTAATTGCTGCTGCTTATTTTGTACCGGCATTTGCGCCTTATGCTATGCAGATGTACGCAGCCGGGGGAGCGATGGTGTTGGGTGGGGTGTCACAAATGCTGACTAAGCCACCCAATATGGATATGAAGTTGGGCAATAGTGATAAGAAAACCGGTTCGGCATTTTCCGGCTTACAAAATCTATCACCACAAAATCGTCCGATTCCGCTGTTATACGGGCGGATGATGGTCAGCATGATTCTGATTTCTCAAGGTGTGGACACCTTTATTCCAGAGCCGACAGAAGCCGAAAAAGAGGCTATGCGCAAGGAAGAGGAAAAGAAAATACAACAAGCAAAATCCGCGGGCAATCGCTATCCGAAACCGTTTGAGTATGGTGAACATAACGAACGAGATAGGGAGCGAGAGGCAGAAAATGAGCGAGCCGATCGGGAACGAGCGGAGGCGGATAAGAAAAATGAGCGGGACGAACGACGTTCCGAGGGTACAGTTTAAGGAGTTAATATGGGCGGACCAAGTGGCGGCAGCGCACGTACACCAGTAGAAGCACCTGATTCGGCGGCATCAGCACAATATCTTAGAGCAATCGGTTTGATCAGCTACGGTCCGATTAAAGGTGCGGTCAATGGCTTTAAAACGACCTATTTTGACCGCACCCCGATTGAGAATGAAAATGGTAGTACCAACTTTACCAACACTCAAATTTCATGGCGGCTAGGCACACAAGACCAATTGCCGCTTGAAGGGTTTGAGTTTTCTGAGCGTGAAGTATCGGTAGGAACACCGGTTAAAACCGCGGTTGCAGTCTCAAAAACAGTGATCGATCGTGATGTCGATCGTATTCGAATGACTGTTGGGGTTGACGCTTTATTTGAGCAGAATGATGATGGCGACACCAACGGATCTACCGTACAGCTGCTGGTGCAGATCGGTAATGCCCGCAGTGAGAGTATTACCATCGAAGGAAAATACTCCTCTCGTTATTTGACCTCGGCTATTTTTGATAATTTACCGCCAAGACCATTTACGATTACCGTCAGCCGGATCACGCCGGACAGTAAAAGCCAACGGTTACAAAATAATACGTTTTGGGCAAGTTATACTGAAATTATCGATGCTAAATTAGCGTACCCAAACTGTGCGATGGTAGGCATTCGGTTAGATTCACGTGATACGCCACAATTCCCGAATTTTAATGCGTTGGCAGATGGGCGGATCATTAAAATTCCTGATGTCTACAACCCAGAAAACCGCACTTATAGTGGCTTTTGGAATGGTACATTTAAGTCTGACTTTACGGATAACCCGGCATGGATTTTTTATGACTTGGTCACCAATGTCGAATGCGGCTTAGGCGCTCGTTTAGGCGATTACGGATGCGACAAATTTGACCTATTCAAAATTGCGCAATATTGCGATCAGCTGGTGCCTGACGGTTACGGCGGCACTGAGCCGAGAATGCGTTGTAATTTATGGCTGACCGAACAATCATCAGCCTATGAGGTGATTCAAGCCTTAGCGTCGAATTTCAGAGCCATGCCGATTTGGAACGGCACACAGATCACTGTTCGCCAAGACCGTCCGGCAGATCCAGTGTGGACGTTTACTCAAGCCAATGTGTTAGACGGTAAATTTAGCCGTCAATATGCGCCGCTGAAATCAATTCATACTGCTGTAGAAGTAGAATATCAAGACGAACGCGATCACTATCAGCGCAAGGTTGAATATGTGGTGGACGATGCGCTGGTTAAACGATACGGCTATAACGTGAAAAAAATCGTTGCTTACGGCTGCACCAGTCGTGGGCAAGCGCACCGCTTGGGGAAATGGGTAATTGCGACTGAAAGCCTTGAACAATGCACCATTACGTTTGGTGTCGGACGTGAGGGGTTGGCAGTAATACCGGGGGACGTTGTCGAAGTTGCCGATAATGATTATGCCGATGTTAATTTGGGCGGACGTGTGATTGCTGTTGAGGGCAAACAAGTAACCCTCGATCGCCCGATTGAGTTTAGTACTGGCTGCACACTGGCGTATGCCGTGATTGAAAATGATAAACTGGTGACAAAGCGAATCAAAATCAAATCGGCTAATCAGGCGGCAATCGAGCTTGAGGATATTGCTGACGGCTTAAATCCATACGATCAGTGGACGCTCAACACACCGAAAGTCAGCACGCAGTTATTCCGCGTCTTGACGATCAGCGAAAATGAACAGGGCTACAGCATTACTGCCCTGCAGCACGAACCACAAAAAGAAGCGATTGTTGATAACGGTGCGCACTTTGATCCGATTGTTGACACCTTACACAGCGGTAAAACGCCACAAGTATCACATACCGCAGTCAGTATGGAAGCTGACGGCATTGTGTTCACTTGGGAAACACCGAGCGTAGTAGGTGAGGTCACTTTCGAAGTCAAATTGTATAAAGACGGTAAACTGTACCGCACTTACAGCAATTTAACCTCACCAACAGTGACATTTACGGATTTACCGAATGGGGCTTACGTTGCGGAAGTGCGGGCAAAAAATGCGTTGGGGCAATATTCGGAAGTAGTCGCTAATGGCTTTGAGATTGATTTTGAAGTCAAGGAGCTGATTGCGCTGCCGGAAATTATGGCGATTGCTCTTAGATGGCGGTTGCCACGTTTTGCGAACCGCACATCAGCTACTGAAATTTGGTACAGCAAAACGGATAATGTTCTGACTGCACAGAAAGCCGCAACGTTGCCTTATCCGCAAAATTACTGGACATTAAGCGGTGTCGGTTTATCGCAAACGTGGTATTTCTGGGCAAGAATGGTGGATAGCAATGGCACTAGTGGACAGTTTACCCCTGTAGTCAAGGGCGAAGCCGATCACAGACCGAATATTTTGGTTGATTATCTCAACGGACAAATCACCGAAACCGCCCTCGGCAAAGACTTGATCGCACAGTTGACCGGGTTTAAAGACGGGATCGCACAAGCTGACGATAAGATCGCACAAGAAGCACGCAACAGATCCGCCCAGCTTTTAGCCGAAGCGCAAGCAAGAAGTCAGGCAATTGCTGCCGAGGCAACTAAGCGCAGTGCGGAAGTCAAAGCGGCGGCGGATAAAGCAGCACAAGCCTTGCTTGATAAAGCAAAAGAGCTTGGCACGCAAATCAGCACAGCCCAAACTACAGCGGATAATGCGGTATCGACAACAAACACGCTGACAGCAAGGTTTGATAATCTGGCGGTTGGTGGGCGGAACTTGTTGTTAAATACTGGGAAATTAACCGATAAAAATTTATGGAGATTTTCAAAGCACGCCAATCAAACGCAAGCAGAAATAGCGAGGACTGATAGTGCATTGACCTTAAAATCAACCAGCGCTTATTGGGTTCAATATTACCAGCGATCTTTAGAAAATGCGGTTTTAGTTAACGAAATTGTTGAGGGGGAAACTTATACGTTTAGCTTTGAAGCCAAAGCAAATACTCTGACACAAAACTACATTCGTTTCTTTTTTCGGCAGATATTTACAGGAGGAAGCAGTAATTCAGGAAAATACTTTACGGCATCCGAGGTTGATAAGTGGGAGCGGTTTAGCTGCACCTTTGTAGCGCAAGCTAAACACGCCAATCATCTATATTGGCAATTAATACTTGAAATCAACAACACAGTACCGGGGCAATTTGAGTTTAGGAAAACTAAACTCGAAAGAGGAAATGTTGCAACAGATTGGACACCCGCACCGGAAGACAGCGAAACCGCACTTGCTGTTGTTGCGTCCGCCGTTGAAACTGAAAAATCTGCTCGTGTGGCGGCAGATTTAGCCGAAGCCCAAGCCAGAACCGCACTCGTGGGGCGAGTTGCCAATGCGGAAGCGGATTTGACCGAAGAAAAGCGAGTTCGGGTTGAAGCTGACAGGGCGCAAACGGAGGAAACGAAAAAGCTCACATCTCGTGTCGGCACAGCTGAAAGTACGCTGACCAAGTTGAACGAAACCGTAGCGGATAATCAGCGCTCAGCGGCAACACAGTTTACTGAGATGAACAGTAAGTTTAACAGTTTGTCTGTTGGCGGACGGAACTTGTTGTTAAATACTGCCAAAATGACAAATAGGTCAAGCTGGCTGTTTTATAAAAACGCCCCCCAATCTCAAACGGAGTTACCTCGATCAGATGATGTTTTAACTATCAAAACCGTCGAAGCGAGTTGGACAGGTTATAGGCAAATTGTATCTGATGACCGGGTTATTGAAGGCCGACAGTACATTGCTACGTTTGAAGTTAGAGCTAAAACGCAATCAACAGTTGGGGTAGCTGGTACGGTTCGTTTTTTCTTCAGGGAATATTTTGGCGCAACCAGTCGCCAAGTATCTGCTAAGTACTTAGCTATCAGTGGCTTGGATACGTGGGAAAAGATTAGCATACCTTTTACTGCAAGTTATAGCGCCGATCATAAATATTTTATTTATTACATTGAAGCTGTTCTTGCGGATAAAGAATTTGAAATACGGAAAATGAAGCTGGAAACAGGTTCAATTCCGACAGACTGGACGCCTGCACCGGAAGATACTGACAGTGCCATAGTCGAAACTAACGCCAAGGTTACCGCACTTGAGCGAACCACGGCAGAAGCCGATAAAGCGCTTGCTGAGCAGTTTAAGCAGATGCAGACTAGTGTTGGCGCTAATAATGCAAAAATCACCGCTGTCGAAAAAGCGGTAAGTGATGAAAAGCAAGCCACAGCAACTAAGTTACAGACGCTAGAAAGCAGTTTTAGCAATCTGAAAGTTGGCGGACGTAACTTGCTGCTCAATTCCGGCAATATCGGCTGGAATGGCACAGGTTACACATTGCGTTTAGCCTTGGCGGAAGCACCTGCGGTGGGAGAAGATGTCACGGTTACACTGTGGGGTGAAATTTCCGACTTGCGGACTGGTGTTGCTTTTTACAATACTCAAGGTTATAGCGAAATCGGCAAATTAGTGAAAATCGCTGATGGCGTTTATCGTGGTTCAGGTAAATGGGGCTTGCCGATGAATGGCGCAACACCACGAGCCCCAAACAACACACACTTAAATATCTATTTTTACCCGAACGATACAAGTAAAGGTACGAATATTGTTAACCGTGTTAAATTGGAACGTGGTGCGGTCGGCACAGATTGGTCACCCGCACCGGAAGACAGCGAAACCGCTCTGACGGAAGCAACAGCGAAAATCACTGCACTACAAACTGTTGTGAGCAACAACCAACAATCTGCCACTCAGCAGATTAGCACAATGCAATCATCCCTAAATAACGCTACTGCTAAAATCAGTGATGTACAGAAAACGGTGGCAGATGTCAGCGGCAAAGTATCATCAACCCGCACACTGAAAACTGAAGTGACAACGGCTGGGCGTACGGTCATTACCGGAATAGTGATGGGTGCCGCTGCGGATAACAACACCGTTGAAAGCTCAGTGATTTTGATGGCGGATAAATTTGCGGTGGTCAAAAATGCGCAGGACGGAACTGTAACCCCAATGATGTCGGTGATTAATCATCAGGGCAAATCACGGCTGGCAATGAGTGGCGATATTGTAACGCGCGGAACTGTTTTGGGTGCAAGTTTTGAGGGCGGTTCTATTCGGATCGGTGGCGGGCGCTTTGATGTGACCAATGCCGGACAGGTGTCTATTCGCAGTAATCCGACTGCTAACATTGGGTTGGCAATGTCAAATGAGGCATTGATTATCTATGATGAGCGTGGTCGGGTGCGGTTTAAAGCGGGGAAACTACGATGAGTTACGGTATTGAGGTTTTTGGACAGAATCTGAACTTTAACGCTTATTTGAAAAGCGGCAAAATAATCAAGGAGATTGTTGTTGGTAATCATAGAGGAACGCTGTCTTTTGCGTTGCCGACCATGTCAAATACGTATGGCACATTGACTTATCTCTTTGTGCCGTTATATCAGCAGTGGTCGTTAGTACCGCCTCGCACGCCTAAAATTTGGTTTACCAACAGAAGTCATATTAATGTGAGCTGGGAAGATATCCCATATTACATGGACGAAGGGATTCCACCTGATTGGCGAGAGAGGCTGTTTGGCAGTGCCAGCGCGCAAGGTACCAATCAGGGCGGGATTTTAATGGTGATTGCATTATGAGCTACGGATTTGAATTACTGGACGAGCAAGGGAAGCTTGTATTGAATCATGAGCTTCCGACACTGCAATACGGCGCATCAACAGATAGCAGACTTCATAATTTGCTAGATGGGCAAAAAGAAAGAGGGGGGATTTATTCGAAATACTATGTGCCGTTGAAAGCAAAAAGTTATTATCCATTAGTAGTCTATGAATCAATTGAGTTTATCTACCCTATTGTGAGACAAGTTTATTACCCTACAAATTTTCCGACGTATCTGACGGGAACGCCACCTCAGCACAAAACCGATTATCGCTCGACGGAGCATGGTTTTCCTAGAGAGTGGTTAAATGACGGACGTCCTCACAGAACTCACGTTGTGGAAGTTCACCAAGAGGAAGCAATGGAAAATAAGGTCAATGTGCATGTTTTTGAGAATGCCCGTTTTTTACCGCCGAACGATGCGCAATACGGCATGCAGGTTTTTGATGACACCGGAACGTTGCTTTATGACACCTCTCGTACTTTATTGCGGATATTAGATGTCATCCAAATTAATCACGGAGATAGAGACCTTACTATCCGCAAAGAGTATCCCATGAGTAAACGGATAGGTTTTGCGGTGTACGGTACCGTGACCACTAACCATAATTGGTTTGATACATGGATGTATTTACACCAAAGGGCACCCCAAATCGGTTACCCGCTCTATTTTTGGCATTTTTGGATAAAGTTATATAAGAGTGCTTGGGGAAGCTGGACGCCAAGTAGAGGAATGCCTCAATATTCAGACTGGTTAAAAACCGGTTATCAAGGGATTGAAATCGGTAAAAATCTACTCGCCGCAGATTCTAATTTTAATTCCGGACAGGTATTCGGTCAGATGACGGTTCTCGTTGTCGATCTCGAAAGCTCCTTACCTGAGGGTGCTTCACCCGATGCAAGACTTTATGTTTAAAAATATCTACAACCTACACACCGCACCCAAAAGTGCGGTTTTTTATTACCTAAAATAAGGAAATCTTATGAAATACATCGAAAAATCAATCGAAGACGAACAAACAGGCGCAACAGCGAATTACCACGAAGTGACCACGCTGAATATTGACTACATCAATGGCAACGCTACCGTCGTCACAGCCTCTTATGTCAGCGCTAAAACCAAAGCAGCGGGCAAAAATGCGCTGTCGTTCAGCTCGTTTAATCTCAGCCCGCTACCTGCGGATAGAAACGCTGTCGGTTACGACTGGGCATTGACGCAGTTAATCCAAGCGCAACCGGAAGATTTTACCCCTGAAACATACACTGGATATGTTAATCCTCACACGTTTGCTGGCGGCAAAATCAAAGATACCGCTGCTTAAATAACATCGGCGCATTGAGTGATATATATATCACTTAGTGCGCCGATTTTTTGCTTTTGAGTGATTTTATTGATTGGAATTTATCCAAAGAAAAGAAAATAAGGGGTGCTTATGGATAGGATAGTTTGACGAGAATTTGACAAAATCAGCATAAAACTAGGGCAAATCTTGCTAATTTGGTATGAATTTTGTAGCATGTCTATGTGGTTAGGTCTTTGATTAATAATGAATTTTAAATTATATCTGCTTATAGCAGCGCTGTCTTGAAAACCGGCGAGGGTTTACGCCCTCCGTGAGTTCGAATCTCACTTCCTCCGCCACTTTTCTGTTTTTTAACGTTCGCCAACGTTCACAAAGTCTAAAAAATCCCTTTAAATTCAAGTCAAAAAGCCATTTTAATGGTTTTCTTTGTTTTTTATTGTTCGTCATTGTTCAGGGTCTGATGTTCCCTCCTTGCAGGTAATCATTTTCGAGGGAACATTAAACCAAAATATTGAAGCTCGAATGATGCTAAAACACTGGCAAAATCAATCCTCGTTTAAGCGATAAACAACTAAAAACCCTCAAACCGCAAAGCAAAGAATTTGCCAAAGCCGACGGCGGGATTATTGGATCATTATAATACGACAGGCAATTGTGCTATGTGGTGGTGATAAAAAGGCAAGAAAGAACCTTTTATAAAACGATGATCGCCCTTGCAGAACAAACCTATGGATGATTATCTCTCAATTTCAACAGGAGCAAAATAATGAGCGTAAACTTTAAAGATGTAATAGCAGCGCTTCCGGCGGAACAGCAAGCTGAAGTTAAAGAGATGGCGGATGAAATGCGGCAACGATATTCGGCTTTCTTCGGTGAAACGGTATGTGGAAGCGATGGGCGGTGTCTTAAACCTCTCGGTGAAACTGCCAACCGGAAAAACGGTATCGTTTAATTTGTGATGGTTGAATGATCAATAAGGGGGATAATATGCGACAGGTTACTGGTGATTTAACGACTTTTGCGGTCTATGTGGCAAAAATAGTTTTTATTGTCGCAGGTATTCCTCTGCTGATATTTTTTGCCTTGGGTACGTTAAATAGTATTACGGTTGGGGGTATCCTCTCGGCAAAAGGAGCTTATTGGCTCATTTGTGGGATCATTGCACTTTTCTGTGTGGTATCAAAAAAATTCTATTGTGCTTTCTTGATATGTCTGCCGTTCTTGTTGCTTTTCCTGTACTTTGGCGGCATTGACTATCTTGTCGATTGGCTTTATTAATTAACATTACGATTTAAAAAACAATCCGCACCTCAAACGTGCGGATTGTTATTTTATTGCGGCATTGTAGTTTTACGGCATAATCGCGTTTTGATCTTCGCCTTCTTTTTCTATTTTTGGTGGTAGCATATGCTCCCGTCTCAAGCCTAGATCAAAGGCTAACGAAGTGGCGATATAGATTGAGGAGTAAGTTCCAAAACCAATCCCGACCAATAGCGCCAATGAGAAGTTATGGATACTTGGTCCGCCAAAAATATACAGCGCCAATACCACGACCAATGTGGTGGCAGAGGTCATCAAGGTTCTGGCAAGCGTTTGCGTTAGAGAAATATCAATAATTTCTACCGCTGGAATACGGCGGATTTTACGAAAGTTTTCACGGATGCGGTCAAATACCACGATACTATCATTCAGTGAGTAACCGATAACCGATAAAATCGCAGCGACAAAAGTAAGGTCGATCTCTACCTGTAATGCCGCAAATACGCCCAGTGTCACAATAACATCATGCGCCAATGCCAAGATAGCGCCAGTTCCCAAGCGCCATTCAAAACGCAATCCAACATATAGCAATAGCATGATTAAGGTTGCCAACGTGGCATAAATTGCGGCTTCAGTCAGCTCTTTGCCGACATTCGGTCCAACGAACTCAATACTGTTGACAGTTGCTTGTGCATCAATGCCGTGTAGGATATTGATTATTTTCGGTCCGATGGTGGTATCGCCGTCTGCCGACGGTAAACGGATCATCACATCTCGTGTGCCGCCGGAAGCCTGCACAATCGCACTAGTAAACTCATTTTCCGCCAACACAGACCGCACTTTCGGCAAATCGGCAGGTTGCGAGAACGTTGCCTCAATCACTGTACCGCCGGTGAAATCTAATCCCCAGTTAAATCCTTTGGTGATCACAAAAAACAGCGATATGGCAACTACAGCTACCGAAAAAATATAGCCCAAAGGACGATATTTCATAAACGGCACAACTTTGCGTGCCAATTTAACGCCATTTTCGATTTCTATCGTTTGTTTTGCTCTTACATTCACAATTCAATCCTCACCACTAAATCGATAATTTGTTAATGCGCTTGCCACCATACAGGAAATTGACAATCGCACGTGTTCCGGTAATCGCGGTAAACATCGAGATTGCAACCCCTAATGACAACGTAATAGCAAAACCTTTAACCGGGCCGGTTCCAACTGCATATAGAATAATCGCAGTCAAAATAGTGGTTAAGTTCGCATCAAAAATACTGCTGAATGCACCGTTATAGCCTTCATTAATCGCTTGCTGCACCGTGCGTCCGTTGCGTAACTCTTCTTTTATTCGTTCAAAAATCAAAACGTTAGCATCAACTGACATACCAACAGCCAAGACGATTCCGGCAATGCCCGGCATGGTCAACGTCGCCCCCGGCAACAAAGAGAGTACTCCGATTAACAGCACGATATTCAGTACCAAAGCAATGTTAGCGATAATCCCGAATTTACGATAGACCACAATCATGAACAAAATGGTAAACAGCAAGCCATAAGCGCTGGCTTCCATGCCTTGTGCGATATTCTGCGCCCCTAATGACGGTCCGATCGTCCGCTCTTCCACAATTTGAATCGGTGCAATCAAGGCACCGGCACGCAACAATACCGAAAGGTTTAATGCTTCCGCCGGGCTGTCAATGCCACTGATGCGGAAACGGCTGCCCAGGCGGTCGTTAATCGTTGCGACGTTGATCACTTCTTCGTGTTTCTCAAGAATCGGCGTGCCTTTATCGTCTAAGCGACCACTCTCTTTATATTCACTGTACAGCGTAGCCATCGGTTTACCGATTGCATCACGAGTAGCTGCGGCCATAAGATTGCCACCCTCACTGTCAAGGGTGATATTCACTTCCGGTCGTCCCGTAGTATGATCGCTGCCTGAAGTTGCGCCGGTGATATGTTCGCCGCCGAGAATCACACGGCGGTATAACACCACCGGACGCCCTTCCCGATCATTTTTCACTTCGGAATCAGATGGTACTAAGCCACGCGCAGCGGCATCAGCGCTGGCATTGGTATTCACCAAGCGAAACTCTAATGTTGCGGTCGCGCCCAGGATTTCTTTGGCACGCGCAGTATCCTGCACCCCCGGCAATTCGATCACGATACGTTCGGCACCTTGGCGCTGAACTATAGGCTCGGCAACGCCCAACTCTTCAACCCGTTTACGCAAAATCGTTAAATTTTGCTCAATCGCATGCTCACGCACCTGTGCCAAATCGGCTTCGGTCATATTCACGGTTAAAAGGTTGCCGTTGCTGGCTACCGTCAAATCCGGATTACTGCGACGAATCAAACTTTGTGCTTCTGAAGCCTGTGCCTGTTCACTTAAGGTGACAATAGTTGAATAGTTGTCGCCAGCACGAATATTACTATAAGCAATTCGAGCTTTACGCAGTTCAGTACGCAACATATCTTGTCGTTGCGTTTCCAGTTTCTCAAGTGCGGTATTCATATCAACTTGCATTAAGAAGCGCACACCGCCACGTAAATCCAAGCCGAGTTTCATCGGGCTGCCGCCAATCGCCTCCAGCCATCTCGGCGTTGCCGGTGCTAAATTCAAGGCAACAGAATAGCTGCTGCCTAAGCTTTCAGCCAGTTTGTCTTTCGCTAACAATTGTTCGTCAGTGTTGCCGAATTTTGCCAACACCGAGCCGTTTTCCAGTTGCAAAGATTTAACCGGCAGTTGATTTTGCTGTAGAACTTGTTGAACTTGTTGATAAGTGGTGTTGTCTGCTTGCTGCCCGCGCGTTCCGGAAATCTGCACCGCAGGATCTTCACCATAAAGATTTGGAAGAGCATATAAAATGCCGATGGCGACCAAAATGATCACCATCAGATTCTTCCATAAAGGGAAACGATTTAACACAATTAATACCCTTTTTAATGGTATGGAAGAGAAAAATTACAGCGACTTCATTGAACCTTTCGGAAGAACGGCAACAACGAAATCTCTTTTGATTGTCACTTCAGTTGTGTCGTTTAATGCGATCACAATGTAATCATTTTCTGCTGAAGTTTTAGTAATTTTACCGATTAAACCACCGCTGGTTAACACCTCTTCGCCTTTTGCCAGAGATGCCATCAAATTACGGTGTTCTTTATTGCGCTTGGCTTGCGGGCGGAAAATCATAAAATAAAAAATTAAGGCAAAAATGACCAAAATAAAGATCATTTGCATTCCACCACCTTGTTGAGCGTCCATTTCTTATCCTTCTAAAGTTAATTGAAAAAATCGAGTGAATAAAACTTATCAGACACCGCTGTCTTGATTTTTGGCTAGCCGTGTCCGTTTTTAAGCCTGCTAAAAATAGCATAAAAAAGCCTTAAAGTGAAAAGCTTCTTCGTTGCCAACGCTATTTTACCTCGCTAAAGGCATGATATTGATTCAATGGTGGCACCGGTTTGCCGATTCTGGCGTAAAACTGTTCAACAAACTGTTCTAATTCGCCTTTTTCAATCGCCTCACGCAGCTGTGCCATCAACCGTTGATAGTAGCGTAAATTATGAATCGTATTTAATCTTGCGCCCAAAATCTCACCGCACTTATCCAAATGATACAAATAGGCCTTGCTGTAGTGTTTACAAGTATAACAATCGCATTCCGCTTCCAACGGTGAAGTATCATCACGGTATTTGGCATTACGGATTTTGATTACGCCGTCAGCGGTAAACAAATGCCCGTTGCGTGCATTACGGGTCGGCATCACGCAATCGAACATGTCGATCCCACGTCGCACGCCTTCCACCAAATCTTCCGGCTTGCCGACGCCCATCAAATAACGTGGTTTATCTTGCGGAATTTGTGGGCAAACATATTCCAAAATTCGGTGCATATCTTCTTTCGGCTCACCAACCGCCAACCCACCGACTGCATAGCCGTCGAAACCGATATCAACCAAGCCTTCGACTGAGACTTTGCGCAACTCTTCATATACACCGCCTTGAATGATCCCGAACAGGGCATTTTTGTTGCCTAATTCATCAAAGCGATCACGGCTACGTTTTGCCCAACGCAGCGACATTTCCATCGAGTTTTTGGCGTAATCAAAATCCGCCGGATACGGGGTACACTCGTCGAAAATCATCACAATGTCCGATCCCAAATCATATTGAATTTCCATCGATTTTTCCGGCGACAAGAAGATTTTTTCACCGTTGATCGGGTTACGGAAATGCACGCCCTCTTCTTTAATTTTGCGAATATCGCCCAAACTGAACACCTGAAAACCGCCGGAATCGGTCAAAATCGGCCCGTGCCACTGCATAAAATCATGCAGATCACCGTGCATTTTCATCACCTCTTGCCCCGGGCGCAGCCATAAATGGAAGGTGTTGCCCAATAAAATTTGCGCCCCGGTAGCCTTAACTTCTTCCGGCGTCATCCCTTTGACCGTGCCATAAGTACCGACCGGCATAAACGCCGGCGTTTCAACACTAAATTCGCCCTGCGGACGTTGAAATGTCAGTCGTCCGCGTCTGGCACGTCCGTCAGTTTGCTGTAATTCATATTTCATTTTTGCTCCTTCAACGGAAAAACAGTCCGAAGATATTGATTAAACAGGAAAGTGCGGTTATCCGTACTTTCCTCTCTTACTTATTCTAATCCTTTTACCATTGGATTTTTGCTGATAAACATCGCATCGCCATAACTAAAAAAGCGATACCGCTCGGCAACCGCACTTTGATAGGCACGCATCGTGTTTTGATAACCGGCGAAAGCGGACACCAACATCACCAAGGTCGATTCCGGCAAATGGAAATTGGTGATCAGCGCATCAACCACGCGAAATGGTTTGCCCGGATACAGAAAAATGGTAGTGTCGGAAAAATAGGGGGCAAGCAAGTGCGGTTGATCCGTCTCCGCCGCTGCCAATGCCGCACTTTCAATCGAGCGTACTGAGGTTGTGCCGACCGCAATCACTCGCTTGCCGGCGGCTTTGGTCGCCAAAATCGCCTCGACCGTCTGCTCACCGACTTCCACATATTCAGCGTGCATATGGTGATCTTCCACTTTCTCTACTCGCACCGGCTGGAATGTGCCTGCCCCGACATGTAACGTGACAAAGGTAAAATTCACGCCTTTTTCAGTTAATTGTTGCAACAATGCCTGATCAAAGTGCAACCCAGCCGTCGGTGCCGCCACCGCACCCGGCACTTGGTTATACACGGTTTGATAACGCTCCTGATCCATCTCTTCATCAGGACGATCAATATACGGCGGCAACGGAATATGCCCGATTTGCTGTAAAACCGCCAACAATGGCGCCTCGCCAACCACTTCCAGCTCGAACAAGGTATCATGACGAGCTTTCATCATAAAAGCGATACCGTTGCCCTCGCCTAATTTATCTTCGCCCAATATAATCTGTGAACCGGCTTGCGGGGCTTTCGAGGCTCGAACATGTGCCAAACAGCTGTTTTCGCTCAACACCCGCTCAACCAGCACTTCCAACTTGCCACCACTGCTCTTGCGTCCAAACATCCGCGCCGGAATCACCCGCGTATTGTTAAACACTAACAAATCCCCGGCGTTTACCAAATGCAGCACATCAGCAAATTGGCGATGTTGCAACTCGCCGGTCTCCCCGTTCAAACACAACAGACGACTGCTAGTGCGCTGCGCTTTCGGATAGCGTGCGATCAACTCGTCCGGCAACTCAAAATGAAAATCTGAAACTTGCATTGATTTTAACTCGTTTCCCAATATCTAACCAAAATAAATGCTGTAGTCTATTGTCTGTTAAGGCTGATAGCAAGATGAAATCTTGTAAATGTATAATACTCCCCAAAAAAGGAAGGCTGTTTTATCCCTAAAACAGCCTTCATCACGCTACGATGCCCACTATGGCTCACCGTACTTTCTGCACCTCTCCGGTTTCTGCTCGGTACTTCCACCCCGCCCTTAGCGACGCTTCAACACCAGCTTCTCCCCCTTCGCATTGTTTATCTCTATCTGCGCCGGCGCTCGGTTCTTCTTATGTAAAATCCCTATATAGTTCCCAAACTGCGCCAACTTCTCATATTTCCCCTTCAATACCAATACCGACGTGTCCGCCCCCTCTTCAAATATCAAAAACGTACTCAGCGGTGTCACCTTAATATCCGTCAACCCCAAACGCACCTTACTGCTTATCTGATAACTCGGCGCCTTTTTACTTTTATACTGCGCCAATACTTTCGGGTCGGTGCTCTCCATCACAATATCATTCAACAAGTTCATCTGCTTCTCTTGTTTCGGCTCTAACACCAAAGCTTCTACCTTACCCACAGGCACTTGTCCTGCGACCGCATCTCCCACCTCCGCATCGGTACTCCCTTCAACGACTGCTTCTGTTGCTGTTGCTGTTGATGCAACTGCCTCGCCTATCGGTGAAGTTTCCATTCCCTGCAACGCTGCATTCACCGCTACTGTCTCTACTTTTGCTGCCTCTACTTTTGCCGTTTCTGCTTTTGCCGCCTCATTGGTCTGTGGCGCGACCGGAGTAACAGGCACAGTTTCCTCACCACCCTGCCCCTCTTCCTCGTCTAACCCAACCAACTCAATACGGTTCTTCACCAACTCCGGCTCCGCAAATACCACCTGCCCAATATACTGATTACTCTTTGGTTTAACCCCGGTTATCTCTTCACTCCCGCTCGACAGCACCAAGAAAGTGCGATTGCCCAACTCCGTAAACCGGATATTACTGTCCACCAACTGTTGATTAATCGCATCAATCAGCCCTTTAAACGTCTGAGTACCATTGCCCTTTAATATCACCGGACGCGAGGAATCAATATTGTAAGACATATAACCAACATTCAGCCGTTCCGCCAATTGCTGTAATAAACTGCCAACTTCCCCCTCGTAAGTCACCGCTATTTTAGCCTGCTCATAGCGCTCAAATTCAGAACGGCTTCCTATATCCTGCGCAAAGGCAAACGGGCTCACCGCGCCCAGCAACAGACTGCCAAATACGATTGCCCTGACACGCTTGATGTTTTTCATGTTTTTTATATTCTTTATATTTTTTATGCTCTCTATGTTTTTGATACTTTTAATACATTTCATACTTTTGATATTTTTCATACCCTTCATCTCAATTTCCACGGTTAGCTCTCCTGATTTCAGAACAAAAAATCCCTTTTCACGCTCGACAACCCACTAAGCGAAAAAGGGATTTTCACTCAAACACCATTACCCCAAATACGTTTCCATTAGAACACCCAACCGACCCCGGCTTTCACTGCCGGTCTGGCTTCTTTGCCCAATGATGAACCCACCCCTAGCGAAATTTTTATCTTGCCCGAGTTAGTCAAATAGTTACCGCCCAACGCCACCGCAGACTGACCATCATACATCGCCGTTCCAACCCCAATAGCCACTTCGCCCGGATGTTGTTGTGGTAAATCAAGGTTCATTGCCATCGACGCCGCTATCCCTTGCGAGGCAATTTTGCGAGTTTGCTGAATCTCTTGTTTCAACGAGCTGTGAACATTGCCCAACGCACGGCTGACCTGTCCGACTGTTGCCGCATCGGAGGCATTCACCCCATCAGCAACATTGGTAATCCGACGGGTCAAACCGGTTTCCGCATTCCCCACTGAAAACTCCAGCGGGTCCCTGGCAACCGAACCACTGCCCATCGCAACACTGCCTTCTCCCTTCGCAACCGCACCGCCTCCAACAGCAACGCTCTCTTTGCCGGTTGCTGCCGCCGGTTTCAACTCACTGTTCGTCGCAATGTACTTGGTGCCGTTACTATTAATATGGTCAAGCGCCGCCCCCACATTGTTCACCGTGGTGCTAGTGCCGTCGTTGTTATACACCGTATAGCTGGCATTGACCGTAATAGAACCGTCCGGATTCACTACCATTTCACTGCCCGTACCGGCTAAGGAAGTCACCGCGGAATAGAGTTGCCCACCGTTTACCACCTCTTTTGAACCTTTCGCCACTTTACCGCCTTTAACATTGCTCAACACTACACCCTCGCCTAAGCAGTCCGGGTCGTTAGGATTACTACCGGCTTTACAATTCGGGTCAACGCCCAAGGTCGCTTTGTTATACACATACTGACCTGAAGCATCCTTATCGTATTTCAATGCGCCCTTATCATTTCCGGCAACACCTGCACTACCGCTGGCAAGCGCCTGTACTTTAGTTTCCAGTTCGCCGACTTTTTGATTAGTGGTATATAACTGCCCACCGGTAACCGCATCATGACTGTCTTGTCCGACCAGGCCGTCCTTCAAGTTACTCAAAATCGTCGGTGTCGTGGTTAACCCATCGGCATTCACCACACTCAACCGTACTTTATCGTCGGTTATCGCTGCGGTTGTTGTATCTGCGCTGCCGTCGGCTTTCAAGGCATAGAACTTACCGTCTTCACCGCGCGCCAAGCGTTTACCGTCCTCTGCGGTGTACACCACTGCCCCTGCCTGTCCGTTACGCAACGCATTGGTTTTATCGACTAAATCCTTACCGTTCAAGCCGTCTTGTCCTGCCGCGCCGTTTTTACCGTTGGTGCCGTTAGTGCCGTCTTGACCATTTTTGCCAATTAAGCCGTTCAAACCGTCAATACCGTCTTTCAAGCCCGCAACCACACTCTTCGCTTCATCCGCCGTGGTTTTCGCCAAATTCGCCGTTTTCTCCACGGCATCCAACTGCCCTTTATTAACCGCATCACCTGCATTGGTACCATTGGCAACCCCAGTCAAAGTACGGTTTCCTGCACTGCCGACAATTGATAAGATGGTCGAGTCACTGTCCTTACCGATGGTAATGGTGCTGCTGGCCGCATCATCCTGTACTAAACCAAAACCGGCTTGACTGATTTGATTGATTTTGGTCGTCAGATTGGTAATCGCCGTGGTATTTCCAGCGGCTGTCTCTTTGACCGCATTCAGTTGTTTCACATTCACCGCATCATATTGCTGTACCCCGTCTGCAATGTTGTTTAACACTGTCGGCGCCGTGGTGGAGCCATTGGCATTCACCGCACTCAACCGCACTTTATCATCTGCAACCGCTGCTATTGTGGTGTCGGCACTGCCATCCGCCTTCATGAGATAGAATTTGCCGTCTTCACCTCGTGCCAGACGTGAGCCGTTTTCGGCGGTATACACTACCGCACCGGCTTCACCGTTACGCAACGAGTTGACTTTCTCGGTCAAATCCTTACCATTCAGACCATCTCGCCCGGCTGCACCGTTTTTACCGTTGGTGCCGTTGCTACCATCTTGACCCGGTGTTCCAACCGCACCTGCCAAACCGTCAATTCCGTTTTTCAGGTTTGAGGCGATATCTTTGGCTTCATCAGCCGTGGTTTTAGCATTGTCTGCCGTGGTTTTGGCGTTATCAGCGGTCGTTTTCACCGTGAACAGTTGTCCACCGGTCACTGCCTCTTTCGAATCTGCTGCCAGTTTGCCATCGGCAAGATTGCCCAATACGGTTGGAGTGGTGGTTAAACCGTCGGCATTCACCACACTCAACCGCACTTTATCCGTTGCAACGGCTGTCGTTGTCGTATCTGCCGTGCCGTCGGCTTTCATCGCATAGAACTTGCCGTCTTCACCCCGCGCCAAACGTTTACCATCCTCTGCAGTGTACACCACTGCCCCCGCCTGTCCGTTACGCAGGGCATTGTTTTTATCCACCAAGTCTTTACCGTTCAAGCCGTCTTGTCCTGCTGCGCCATCTTTACCGTTGGTGCCGTTAGTGCCGTCTTGACCGTTTTTGCCGATTAAGCCGTTCAAGCCGTCAATGCCGTCTTTCAAGCCCGCAACCATACTCTTCGCTTCATCTGCCGTGGTTTTGGCATTATCTGCCGTGGTTTTCACCGTGAACAGTTGCCCACCGGTCACCGCCTCTTTCGAATCCGCTGCCAGTTTGCCATCGGCAAGGTTGCCCAATACCGTCGGTGCCGTCGTAGTACCATCGGCATTCACCGCACTCAACCGCACCGCATTCGCCGCCACTTCCTTACTCTTATCAGCACTGCCGTCTGCTGCCCGTTGGTAATATTT